>JBBDQS010000121.1 GCA_040905805.1 Egibacteraceae bacterium
GCTGAAGGAGCAGATCCCGGGCACGGTGGGCGGGGCCCGATGGCGCAGGTGAGGCTGACGCGCGGGACGCGATTACCGGTTGGAGTCGTTGCCATTGGTTGGACCGGTTGCTATGCTGCCGGGCAGGAGGTTGCTGCGGTGGCATCGACGCTGGATCGCAAGGTCGCCGAGGCGGCCGAGGCGTTCGTCGAGGAGCTGCGCGCGCGCCTCGTGCACGTCGCCGAGCCCGAGCGGCTGGATGGTGCTCGGCTTGGGACGCAGGCGGCCGATTGGGCCGCGTCAGCGCTTGAGGCGCCGGGCACGTCGCTGCTGGCCCGCCGCATCGGGCCCGTCTACACCATTACGGACCTGGCCCGCTGGCTGACGGCACCCGGCGGCGACCCGTTGACTGGGGAGGCCGTGCGCAAGCGGGCCCTCAAGCGGCGGCTCGTGGCCTTGCGCGCCGACGATGGCCACTGGGCGTTCCCCTCCTGGCAGTTCAGCCGCGCCGCTGGCCGACTCGTTCCCCTGGCGGAGGTCATCGCCCTGTGGCGGCGGCTGCCCCACGACGGGTTCCTGACCGACGCCGACCTGGCGGCGTGGATGCACACTCGGCTCGGCAGCCTGGATGACACCCCGGCCGGATACGCCAACCGTCACGGCGCGGATGCTCCCCCGCTGGGTGCCGCCGTGTCGCGGTTGGGGGCGCGAGTCGCCTGACGGATGCCGCGTCAACGCATCGGGCTTCGCCCGCCCCGCCCGGGGGATGCCCCAAGGGTGCCGAGGACAGGCCGCCGTCGGCCGCTGTGGCGAGCCTGCGACCGTCGCCATGACCAGCCGTGGTGGTTCTCGACGCGCACGGGCAACCCCGAGCCCGGTCGCTTCGACCTCCAACGCCCACGCGGCACCTGCTACTGGGCGCTGTCATCGGCCACGGCCATCATCGAGAAGATCGCCGATCCCGACCAGGACGACCCGCCGGTGGTGAGCGTGACGGCGCTCGCCAGGCTGGTGGTATGGCGCGCCGACCGGGTGGGACAGGCCCGCTCGAAGCTCGCGGACACCACCGTGGCTTCCATACCGGGACTCACCGGCGAACTGGCCACGATCGTCCCCGACATGCTGGCGTGGCAGTGGGCGGACGCGTTCGACGCAGCCGGCCACAACGGCATCCTCTACCAGGCCCGCTTCGCGCGTGACGAGTGCGTCGCCCTTTTCGGCCCCGACGGTGCCCCCGAGGACGCCCCGCCAGCAGAACCTACGCCGGTGTTGGACCACTACGACACCTTGCCTCCCGGGTTCCGCGCTGGGATCGGCACGGTCGGTGCCATCAAGGACCTCACCCGCGCGCCGCCACCGTGACCCCGCGAGCGGCCGGAGCGACGTCGACGCCGGGTGGCCGGCTTCGACACCGCGTTCGGCGCGTGCCGGGCCTGGCTGGTTGCGCACCACGAGCGATTCGAAGAGCAGCCCTGCGGAGTTGAGATCGGCCAGCAGTCCGGCGGCGTCGACGCGGACAGCGGCGGGGGCGATGGAAGGGTCGACGAAGTGGCGGTGCGGCGTCGTGCGAAGGTTGCGCCGCCGTAGAGGTGCCCATCGGCCCACAGTCGGGCCTCAACGAGCCCTCCGTCGTCAACTGCGATGCGTTCCACACCGTCGCACAGTGGCGCCTCGGCCTGGGCGCGGCGCATGTCGGACCGGCTCCGCCCACCATCCGCGCGGAGCGGGAGGCACTGCGGCGCGGGCCCGGGCGGGCATACCCCGGGTTGTGGACAGCCGGCGTTGCGGCGGCGGCGGTTACCATCGTGTCCGCACGATGGACCGAGGAGGTGCCCGATGGGCGTGGCCACGACCGGTGCGCGCATGGCGCACAGCCTGCTCGCCGACCTTGACAGGCACGGCAAGCTCGACGACCGGCTGCGCTACGAGATCCTGGCCGGCGAGCTCGTGATCCGGGGGCTGCCGCTCGTGCGCCACGAGCACGCCGTCAGCGTGCTCGTGCAGCACTTCCGCAACTGGGTCACCGAGCATGGCGGCGTGGCCTACGCCGGCGCCGGCATCGAGATCGGCGACCACCAGCTGCGGCCCGACCTCACCTTTATGGGCCCCGCCCGCGTCGACGAGATCGACGCCGACGGCTTCCACGTCGCCCCCGACCTCGTCGCCGAGGTCACCTCACCGGGCACCCGCAGCCTCGACCTCCACGAGAAGCGCGCGATCTACGAGGCGATCGGCGTGGGCGAGTACTGGGTGGTCGACCTTGCCGAGCAGCGCGTGATCGTCCACCGCCGCGACACCCAGGGCGGCTACCAGGCCACCGAGCACACCGCGGGCACGCTGTCCACCGAGCAGGCCCCCGGCCTGGAGGTGCCCGTCGGCGAGGTGCTGGCCTCGACGTGAGCTCGGTGGTCGCCCACCGACGCTGGCCGCGACCAGCCGCTGGTAGATCGCGGGCAGCCGGCGGGCCTGTGATGGACCACTTCCGCGCGTGGGTCCGCGGGCACGGCGGCGAGGCGTTCACCGGCGCCGGCGTCGAGATCGGCGCGCACCAACTCGTCCCCGACCTGACGTTCGTCGGCCCCGAGCGGGCCGGCGAGCTGGACGCCGACGGGTTCCACGTGCCGCCGGATCTGGTCGTCGAGGTCACCTCGCCGGGCACCCGCAGCCTGGACCTGGTCGAGAAGCGCGCGGTCTACGAGACGATCGGGGTGGGCGAGTACTGGGTGGTCGACCTCGTCGAGCAGCGCGTGATCGTCCACCGCCGCGACGCCCAGGGCGCCTACCAGGCTGCCGAGCACGTCGAGGGCACGCTTTCCACCGAGCAGGCGCCCGGCCTGCAGGTGCCCGTCGGCGCCCCAGCGGTTCCCCGCGGTAGACCCCTGTTGCGGGACGTATCTGTCCGTCGCGGCGGGTCTATGGTGGGTAGGTTGCGAGGTCCGGTGGACGGCGCCTTGGCTGGGTCGCTCGAGTCGCAGTGCAAGCGGACCTGCGCCGTGACCCATCGCCTTCGACGGGGCTGCCGCAGAGCCTGTGGATGACGACCTCCGGGTTCGGCGGGTCCCGGCTACGGTGCTCGACGTCCACCCACACGGTTGGGGTGTCATGAGGACCGAGGAGTCGCGTTGAAGATCGTGACACTGCGGGATGAGTTGGTACCAGCGGACGGTTGCGTCGTCATTCGCGGCGGTGCTGGCACCCTCGAGCATGATCATGTCCGAGGGCAGGCTGTTGAGAACCACGATCGGTACGGCTTCTACGGCGTCTCGGTGTTCGTGACGCCGCCATCGGCGGTCGCCGACCTGTTTGGTGACCATCCGATCGGTAGCCGCTACGACGCAAAGCCGGTGTTCGTCGCCAGAGCGGCGACGCTGCTCGGGGCGGGGTTCCCACTGTTGCCCACGGGATTGCCGCCCCACTATGACGTGGTCTTGCCCGACGTGTCGGAGCGCCACCTCGTCCGGCTGCGCAACTGCTTCGACGGCCCCGTGATCGCCCCACCCGAACCCTTGCCGCCAGTACGGTGACCGTTCAGACTGGAGCCATGGCCATGAAGCCCGACATCAGCGTGGATCTCTTCAAGATCGACGAAGACGGTCACGTCTGGACCGCCGCCTCGAAGCTTCCTGACGGTTTCCGTCCGGGCGATCACCTTGTGCTGGGTGACGGCGGGGACGCAGCACCGGCTGTGGCCCGTGTCGTTGACATGGGCGAGCGCTGGGTGCGGTTCCATGTGCTCGCGGGGCCTGCGGAAGACCACCGACACCTCCTGCGTGGCCGTCCCGCGGCCTGAGGGGCGTCGATGCGCCAGTCCGCCGGGTGCAGTGGCGACCAGGGTGCATCCGATGCCGGATCCGAGGAGGGACGATGACGACGA
>JBBDQS010000122.1 GCA_040905805.1 Egibacteraceae bacterium
CCCCCCCCCCACACCCGGCACAGCGGAGCATCGCCTCCGCTGGCGCTCCGGCGATCCACGTCTCAGTAGTAGCTCTCCGGGTAGACCCACACGCCGGCCCCCGTGCCCGGATCGATCTGCCACAGGAAGTCCATCGCGGCGTTGGTGAGGCGGATGCAGCCGGCGGAGGCGTGGTGGGCCGGAACGCTGCTGGAGCCGTGGATGGCGATGCCACGGGAGTCGTCGTAGTACTTCGGTCGCCAGAGCCTGCCGCGCGCGGCCTCCCGCACCCCGTCGATCTGGCGCGTCACCCGGTGGCGGCCGGTGGTGGTGTCGGCGCGGAAGGTGGCGCCCTCGAACTCGTAGACGCGCCCGTGGCCGGCGGAGGTGTTCATGATGTAGGCGACGCTGCCGTCGGCGACCACCATGAGGATCCCGCGCGCGAGGTCGACCTCGTACACGAGCCCGGTGGTGGTGCGCGGCGTCGGCGGCGCCGGCCCGGATTCCAGCACGCCGCGCGTGACCGGCCCGTAGACCCCGTCGGGGGTCAACCCGTGGGTCTTCTGCACAGCCATGACCGCCTGGTGGGTCAGCGTCCCGTAGACCCCGTCCACGGGCCCGACCCAGAAGCGGTTCGCGCCCAGCAGCTCCTGGAGGCGGATGACCTCCCCGCCCTGGTCGCCGAGGGACAGCGTCGACCGGGGACGGTCCAGCGTGAGGCTGCGCTCGACATGTCGCCAGGACTGGCCGTCGGTGGCAGCCACCACGATCCGGACGTCGTGCACCGACCCCGGGGTCACCGTGGCCGGCAGGTCCGTGACGGTGTAGACGAGGGTGTGCGGGAAGTCCCCGGTGGCCAGGGTGCCGGCAGCCTCGTGGTCCCCGACCGTGACGTGCACCGCCGACGCGGCCAGGTCGAGGTCGCGATCGAAGGTCAGCACCACCTCGTCGAGGCTCGCCACCCGAGCGCCGCCCGGGGCCACCGCGCGGAGCTCGGGCCCGCCGCCGCTCGCAGTCGCCCGCCGCAGGTCGCCCGTCACCGTCGCCCCGAGGGCGTTGCCACCCCCGTAGACCGTTGCGGCGCCGGGCCGGGTCGCCGCCACGTAGGCGGCCGGTGCGGCGGGCAGCGTGGTCGTGTCGGACAGCAGCAGCGGCGCGCCCCGCGCTGCGGCATGCGGGCCGCCGGACAGCGCGTCGGCGAAACCCCGACCGCTGGCGACCGCGATCCCGTCCGGGGCGGGGAAGAACCGGCCCGCCACCGCCGCCGAGGTCGCGTACCGGTCGACCCCCGCGATGCGGCCGACGCCGCCGGCCCCCACGGTGGCCGCCAACGCGTCCACCACCCCCTGGCCGACGACCCCCGCACCGCCCACCACATGGACCTCCCCGACCCCCGCCTGCTCGAGGAAGGTGCGCGTCTCCTCGGGCAGGGCGTCACGGCGGGTGAGCAGGATGGGGGAGCCGTCGCGGGCGGCGGCGCTCGACGCGCTCACCGCGTCGGCGAAGCCCTCGCCCGACACGACCATGGCCGCATCCGCGTCCGCCAGCCGCTCGGCGATGCGTGCCGCGGTCGCGTAGCGGCTCTGGCCGGCGAGGCGCTCGACGCGGAAGCCGCGCGCCTCGACGTCTGCACGGACCGCGTCCGACAGCGCCGCGCCGCCGCCCAGCAGGTAGACCGTGGCACCGGCCGGCAGCACGCGCTCCAGCTCGGCGGCGGACGGCCCGCTCAGCTCGTCGCGGGCGGTCAGCAGCATCGGTGCCGACGTGGCGGCGGCCAACGGCCCACCCGCCAGGGCGTCGGGGTAGTCGTCGGCGCGCGCCAGGACGGCCGCCTCGGCGCTGGCGGCCTCGGGGAAGCGGGCCCGGCTGACCGCCACGGCCGTCTCCATCCGCCCGCTGCCCGCCAGGCGGGTGACGGCCAGGTCGCTGCCCCGGAACCGCCACACACGCCGGTCCGCGCCGGCGGTGTTGGCGACCTCCAGCTCCACGGTGTGCCAGCCCGCCGCGGTGTCCACGGTCCCGCCGAGCGTCGGGTGGTCGCCGCCGGGGACGTCCAGCGCCACCTCCTGGCCGTCCACGCGCAGCTGCGCGGACGTCAGGGGCTGGTCGCTGGCGACCAGCGCGGCGACGAGGGTGGCGCCGGGCGCCACGACCGCGCCCGGCGCCGGACGCGGGTTGACGATGCGCGGCGCCTGGGCGTGGGGCAGCGGGTGGGCCTGCGCGGGCGGCGCCGCGGGCACGAGCAGCGCGACGACGATCCCTGCGGCGAGCAGGGCACGGGCCGGCACCGCCACTAGCAGGGCGCCGGCACGACGGCGGTCGGGCGAGGTGTCGTGCAGCGGGCGAGGAGGTAGGCGCGGTGGGCGTCGACGAGCCCCGCCCCCGTGGCGCCGTCGTGGCCGGGCCCGGCCGGCTCGGCCATGGCGCTCTGCCCGGTGGTCACGTCGCGCGCCGAGGCGCGCAGCAGTGCCTTGATGAGGCTCGGCGGCAGCCCCGGCTGGGCCTGGCGCAGCAGGGCGCAGAGCCCGGCGATCTGCGGTGAGGAGGCGCTGGTCCCGCTGATGACCGCCCAGCCGTCGTCGTCGGCGGTCTCGTCGGCGTCGGGGAAGGTCCCGCCGGCCAGGCCGACATCGATCTCGCAGCCGGGCTGGACCGGCAGCAGGATGTAGATCCCGGCGGGCTGCATGCCCACGAGCCCGCAGACGTCGGGGACGTGGCGGCCCGGGTAGATGAGGCTGTCGAAGCTGCTGGCGTAGTCGGCCGCTTCCAGGTCGAAGTCGTCGCCGCTCAAGGTGTCGCGCGCGTGGACGCCGCCGACGCTGATGACGTCGGGCATCATGCCGGGGAACGCGACGTGGCCGTTGCCCGCGGAGAAGCACACGGCGATGCCGCGTTCGCCCACCGCTTCGGCGACCGCGGCCTCCAGCGGCTTCAAGTGGTTCGGCAGCTCGGTCTCCCCGGGCAGGTGGTAGCCCCAGCTGTTGGTGAGGACCGCGGGGTGCAGGTCGGAGGCCGTCTTGAAGGCCAGCGTCGCGTTGCCGCCCATCTTGACGCCGATGAAGTCGATGTCGGGGGCGACGGCGAAGATGTTGGCCGCCTCGGCCGTGCCGTGACCGTTCTCGTCCAGCTCGACATGCACGGCGTCGGGCGCGAGCGTGGCCTGGTAGCGGTAGCCGTGCCAGTCGTAGAAGGGATGGCGGTAGAAGCCGGTGTCGGTCATCGCGACCAGCACGCCGTCGCCGGTGACGCCCGCCTGGTGCACCGGCGTGGCCCGCAGGATCATGGCGACGTCGGCGGGCACGCGCAGGTGGTGGTAGCCGACGCGGGGCGGCAGGGGCGAGGCGAAGAACGTCGGGGGCAGCTGCGGGTACGCCCGCTCCACCAGGCCCTGCAGGGTCGGGGGGATGGTGAAGGGCACGTCGGCCACGTGGGACAGGAAGGCCAGCTCCCCCGCCCCGGGGCGATCGGCGCTGACCGGCTGCGAGCGCCGCTCGACGCGCGTGCCGAACGTCTCCTCCCACGTCTGCTGCGCCACGTCTCCGCTGACGGAGAAGGTCCCCAGGTGGCGCACGGTGAAGCCGAGGCGCTGCAGCTCGGCGGCGGTCTGCGCGACCCGGCCGCGCGACGGCCGGTACTGGGCCAGCTCCTCGTGCTCCAGCGCCGCGCTGCCGGTGAAGATCGACGCGCCGGACTGGCTTTGCACGACGGCCTCGAAGTACACGCGGTCAGGGTCTTCAAGCATCGCGATCTCCCAAGCTACAGGTGGACAGGCGTGTCACGGTTCAGTGCAGGTCGGGCGGCTCGACGAACGCCACGTCGGCGATCAGCTCGGCGAGATCGGTGGGCACGTGCACCGACCCCGGCTCCGCCCGCAGGTCGGTGACGTCTCGGGCGATCTCGGGCTGCACGACCGTCGTGCGCGGGGCGAAGGCCACGCCGAACGTGGTCTCCCAGGTGCCGCGGGGCGCCTGGACGCTGATGGAGCGGCCCACGTGCAGCACCCGGAAGCCGCGTTGCGCCAGGGCCTTGGCCGCCCGGCCGGCATGCCCCGGGTCCGCGGGCACCACCTCGGCCGCGATCCCCTCTTCGGCCATCCCGCCTCCTCGGCCGGTTGCTCCCCCTCGTGCGTGGGCACAAACGATACGCCTGCCGGCTGCCGCAGGCCAGCATGTCCGGCGGCGTTCACGGGGCCGACAGGTCCACCCGGCGCAGGAGCTGGGCGTTCAGGGCCACGATGACCGTGGACAGGCTCATGAGCACCGCTCCCACGGCCATGGGCAGGACGAACCCGGCCCAGGCCAGCGCCCCGGCCGCCAGGGGGATCGCGACGGCGTTGTATCCGACGGCCCACCAGAGGTTCTGCAGCATCTTGCGGTAGCTCGCACGGGACAGGTCGATGATGGCGCACGGCCCGCGGGTCGTTGCCGGCGAGCACGATGCCGGCGGACTCCATGGCGACGTCGGTGCCGGCCCCGATGGCGATGCCCACGTCGGCGCGGGCCAGGGCGGGCGCGTCGTTGACCCCGTCGCCGACCATCACCACGCGCTCGCCCCTGGCCTGCAGGTCGGCGACGGTGGCGTCCTTGTCCTCGGGCAGGACCTCGGCGAAGACCTCGTCGATGCCGAGGTCGGTGGCGACCGCGTCGGCGACCTGGCGCGCGTCCCCGGTGACCATGGCGACGTGCAGGCCCCGGGCGTGCAACCGCGTCACCGCCGAGCGCGACTCCTGGCGAACCTGGTCCTCCAGCGCGAACGCGCCCACCACATCACCGTCGCGCACGGCGTAGAGCACCGCCGCACCCCGCCGGGTCCACTGCTCGACGGGCTCCTCGAGCGCCGCGGGCGGGGTCAGGTCCTGCTCGCGCAGGAGGGCGGGTCCGCCCACGGCGACGCTGGCTCCCCCGACCTGCGCCTGGACCCCCCGGCCGGTGATGGAGCGGAACCCCGTCGCCGACGGGACCGCGACGCCGCGCGCACGAGCCGCGGCGACGACCGCCCGGGCCAACGGGTGCTCGCTGTCGGCCTCGACCGCGGCGGCCTGGCCGAGCACCGTGTCCTCGTCGCTGTCCACGGCGGCCGCCCCGCCATGGTCACGGCCGCCGACACCAGCGCGACGGAGAACAACAGCGCGGCGGCGCGGTCGGCCAGCGCCTGGGTCCGCGACGTGGAGGTCTGGGCCTCCTCCACCAGGCGCTGGATGCCCGCCAGGGCGGTGTCGTCACCGACCGCGCCCACCTCGACGCGGATGGAGGACCCGCCCACGACGGTGGCGGCGACGACCCGGTCGCCCTCGCCGCGCACCACCGGGTTGGACTCCCCCGTGATCATCGACTCGTCGAGCTCGGCGCTGCCCGTGGAGACCGTGCCGTCGGCGGGGACGCGGGCCCCGGGGCGCACGAGCACCACGTCGCCGACCGCCAGCTCCGCGATCGCGACCGTCTCGACCTCGCCGTCGGGGCCCACCCGCTCGGCCTCGTCGGGCAGCAGCTCCGCGAGCGCCGCCAGTGCCCCGCGCGCCTGGCCGATGGCCCGCATCTCCAGCCAGTGGCCGAGCATCATGATCGCGATCAGCAGGGACAGCTCCCACCACACCTCGACGGCGAACAGCCCGACGGTGGTCGCCCACGACGCGGCGAACGCCACCGTGATCGCCATGGCGATCAGCAGCATCATCCCGGGCCGGCGTGCCCTGGCCTCCTGCAGACCCCCGACCAGGAACGGCCGGCCCCCGTACAGGAAGATGGCCGTGCCGAGCACCGGTGACAGCCACTCGTGACCGGGGAACGCCCACACCTGGTAGCCGAACCAGTGGCGCAGGTGCTCGGAGTAGTACACGACCGGCAGGGTCAGGACCAGGGTCAGCCAGAACCGGTCCCGGAACATCGCGGCGTGGTCGCCGTGCCCACCGTGACCCCCGTGCTCCGCCTGCCCACCGGGCTCACCGTACCCGCCGTGGTCGCCGTGCGGCGTGCGCGCCTCCACCCGGGCGCTACCCGTCTGGTGCTCCATGACGCTTCCCTTCCCTGCACGTGGCTCACGAGCGGACGAGCCGCTCGATCGCCTTGATCGCTTCGGTGACCATCTCGTCGGCGCGCTGCCCGTCGTCCTGCCCGACGGCGTCTGCGACGCAGTGGCGCACGTGCTCGTCGAGGAGGCCGATCCCGACGGACTGCAGCGCCTTGGTCACCGAGGCGACCTGGGTCAGCACGTCGATGCAGTAGGCGTCCTCCTCGACCATCCGCTGCAGACCGCGCACCTGGCCCTCGATGCGCCGCAGCCTGCGGTGGTAGAAGCCCGTTAGCCTGTGGTCGATGCCCCCAGCCCGCCCGACAGCCGCCGAGCGCCCGCGCGCCTGGGTCAGCTGGAGCAGCGGCAAGGACAGCACGTTTGCCCTGCACACCCTGCGCGAGCAGGCGGCGACCGAGGTCGTGGGCCTGCTGACGACGGTGAACGCGGATGCCGACCGGGTGGCGATGCACGCCGTGCGCCGCGCGCTGCTCGAGACCCAGGCCGAGCGCGTCGGGCTGCCACTGCACACCGTGGAGCTGCCCTTCCCGTGCCCCAACGACGTGTACGAGACGCGGATGGCCGCGGCGATGGGCACCGCCACCGCCGAGGGCGTCGAGCAGGTCGCCTTCGGTGACCTCCACCTCGCCGACGTCCGCGCGTACCGCGAGCAGATGCTGGCCGGCTCGGGGGTGACCGGGGTGTTCCCGCTGTGGCAACGACCGACCGCCGAGCTGGCCGCGGAGATGCTCGCCGCGGGTCTGCGCGCGGTGCTCACCTGCGTCGACCCGGCGCAGCTGCCCGCGTCCTTCGCGGGACGCCGGTACGACGCCCGGCTCCTCGCCGACCTGCCAGCCGGCGTGGACCCGTGCGGGGAGAACGGCGAGTTCCACACCTTCGTCTGGGACGGGCCGGGCTTCTCCGCCCCGATCCCGATCGAGATCGGCCGGGTCGTCGAGCGCGACGGCTTCGTGTACTGCGACGTGCGTCATGACGCCACCGGGTAGGGTGCCGACACTTTCCGATCGAGCATGGAGGCCCCCGTGGCAGACAACACCTTCAAGGTCACCGAGATCGTCGGCACGTCCACCGACAGCGTCGCCCAGGCGATCCGCAACGGCGTGGACACCGCGGCGCAGACCCTTCGCAACCTCGACTGGTTCGAGGTCACCGAGATCCGCGGCCACATCGAGGACGGCGCGGTGGGCCACTTCCAGGTGGGCATGAAAGTCGGTTTCCGTCTGGAGTGAGCCGCCATCCGCGGTCGGGTCGGCACCGAACTCCTCAAGCCGGGCGACCAACGTGCCGACACCATCAGCACCTGGCGCCCGCTCCAGGCCCCGACGCGCGGAGGTACCCCGCTCATGAGCACGACCCACACGACCACGACCCCCGCCGTGACCGCCCGGGGCACGAACGGGCAGATCACCGTCGAGGACGACCGGATCATGGTCCGCAAGGGCCTGCTGACCCGTCGCAGCGGTCTGCGCGGCGAGCGGTTCCTGTCGCCGAGCGCCATCGCCGCCGTGCGTCTGCAGCCCGCGACCGACCAGCGCGCCGGCCACCTGGAGCTGGTCCTGCACGGTGAGGACCCCGACGACCCCGACCGGCCTGGCGCCGGTGAGCTGACCATCACCTTCGCCCCGGCGTCGGCGCCGAGCTTCGAGCAGGCCCGGGCCCGTCTGGCGGCGCTGTTGTAGGCCGTTGACCGCGCCAAGCTGGCGTCGGCGCTGACCCCGCAGGACCGGCCGTGCGGCCTGGTCCATCGGGTCGGCGACGCGGTCGGGGACGTGGGGACTATGCTCTCTGCGCACCGTTGCCATGGGAGGCGCGATGACCGACACCGTTCCGTCCTGGCCCGACGCCGCGGGAAGGCCGGACACGGGGACGACCGGCTGGTCGCCGCGTGGGGCGACGCCGGCAGCGCCACCGCACCCGACGACCCGGCGCCGGCCGCGCCGGTCCCCGACGGCCCGGTCGCGGGCTTCCACAAAGCCCACCGGGTGGTGACCCGGGTGGGGCGCGAGGAGCTGCGCGCCGGCCGGGAGCGCACGCGTCGCCCGGATTCGGCATGATCGGGGCGTGGGAGAGCTCACCGAGGAACAGCGTGCAGCCCTGCGACGGCACGTCGCCGACGAGCAGGCGCGCGCAGCGGAGCGGGTGGCGGCGCTGCAGCGCCAGTGGGACGACCTGGTGATCGCGTCCGCCGAGTCGGTGCGCGACGACGAGCACGACCCGGAAGGCTCCACCATCGCCTACGAGCGCGCGCAGGTCGGGACCCTGCTCGACGACGCCCGTGCACAGCAGGCGGCGCTCGACCGCGCCGCGCAGCGCTTGCCCGAGCCCGACGCCGACCGGTGCGACGCCTGTGGGGCCCCGATCGGCTTCGAGCGGCTGCTCGCCCGTCCGAGCGTCACGACCTGCGTGCACTGCGCGCGGGCCCGCTTGTGAGGGCCGGCCCACCCCGGCCGGGCGGGTCGGTCAGCGCCGCCAGGTCCACCAGAAGCTCAGCGCGAAGTTGATCCCGGCGCCCACGCCGATGCCGACCATCTGCGCGGCGAGCGGGTGGGCGACTTCCTTGACGGCGTTGGCCACCGTGACGGTGGCCACCAGCCCGGCCAGCGCGGAGACGTTGAACGTCACCAGCCGCCGCCACGCCAGGCGGCGATGGTGGAACGTCCACAGCTCGTTGCCGAGGTAGTTGCACAGGATCGCCGTCTCGGTGGCCATGGCGGAGGAGCGCAGGAAGCCCAGACCGAGCTCGCCGTGCAGCACGTGCAGCACGGCGAGGTTGACCAGGACCCCGGTGGCACCGACCAGCGCGTAGCGCCATGACGCGCTGTAGACCGACGGCTTCAGCGCCCCTGCCGACAGGGCCGCTGCGGCAGCGGCGGCCCTCGCGGCCGACGTCCCGGCCGGCGGGGGTTGCTCGGTGCGCGCGGGTCGTCTGATCCTGTCGCCCTTCGTCACGGCGAGCGTAGCCGCCGTTCCTCGACGACGGCTTCGAGCTGCTGCACGACCCGGGGTGGATCGGTCACCCCGTGGTGCAACCGCCGCCAGAGGTCCCGTGCGGCGATGCGGAAGGCCCGGTCGTCCACGACGGCGCGGACGGCCTCGGCGATCGTTGCGGCCTTGGCTCCCGGTGGGACGCGCAGGCCAGCGCCGGTGCGGGTGACCCGTGCGGCGTTGTCACGCTGGTCGCGGCCCATGGGCAGGCACACGACCGGCACCCCCGCGGCCAGGGCCTTCACGACCGTGCCGTGCCCGCCGTGGGTCACCACGGCTGCCGCCTGGTCAAGGACCACGCTGTGGGGCGCTGACCGCACGACGCGCACGGACGCCGGGGCGGGCACCGCCGCGGGGTCCACGGCGCGCCCGGTGGTCACGAGCCCGCGCACGGGCAGGGACCCCAGGGCGGCGACGACCCGGCGCAGGGCGGGCAGCTGGTCCTCGGGACCGGAGCTGAGCGAGACCAGGACGAGCGGCTCGTCCCCCGGCGGGGGCTCCCACGGCCCAGCCGCCCACGACGGGTCATCGAGCTGCGGCCCGACGTAGCGGACGTTCTCGGGGACGCGTGCCGGCGCGTCGAAGCTCCTGCTGCTGAGGACGAGCACGCGGTCGAGGCGGTCCAGCTGCGCCCAGACGGTGCCGAGCGCCTCCAGTCCGCGCGTCGCCCGCAGCTGGTTGAGCCTGGGCAGACCCCGGTCCCACAGGCGCACCGCCAGCCGGTCGACCAGCGCGCAGCACAGACGGGCGGGCGGCGTGCGCGGCGCCTGCCACCCGGTGCCGAACGGGGGGCTGCCGGCGGCGGGCAGCGGGTAGATGGTCGGGACGAGGGCGGCGCAGGGCACGGCCGCGGCCTCGGCGGCGACGTGGGCGCCGAGCAGGAGGACGTCAGCGACCACGACGTCGGGCGCCAGGTCGTCCAGCGCCTCGGCGACGTCGGCGGCGAACCGGTCGGCCGGGTCGATGACCAACCGCTCGCGCAGCCGTCGTATCCACCCGAACGGCGGGCGGGCGTCCCAGTCGGCGACGGGGTCGTCACCCCGTTCCCGCGTGGCGCGGGCGGGGGCCCGATCCCAGGCCCGGAAGGCCGCACCGATCGCGCGCGCGTCCTCGGCGATGGGCGGGTCGGCGAGCACGGTGACCCGATGGCCGCGCTCAACCAGCCCGCGGGCGACAGCCAGCCCGGCGGTGACCCTCCCCGCCTCGTCCCACAGGGCCACCAGGTAGTGGTGGGACGGGGGCGTCATGGGGTGCTCAGCCACGCAGCCGCAGCCTCGGGGTGCAGCAGGAACCAGCCGGCAGCCAGCGGCACCACCTGGCCGGCCAGCACGGTCGCGCCCAGCACGACGATCAACACCCGGCTGAGGTCCAGCCGGCGCCCGATCCGGTCGTCGCTGCCGCCGACGAGGTCGCCCGCCTCAACCGCGGTCGCGGAGTAGTCTCCCAGGAGCACCAGCGCGGACCCCAGCGCCTCGTGCACGGTGACCAGGTCGTCGGCGACCGCCTCGGTGCCCGACCGGACCGCTCCGAGGCTGGCCCGGCCCTCGTGCATGAGCGCCGCCTGCTGCCGCAGCTGGTCGGACAGCCCCGCCATCTCCGCCTGCAGCGAGCGCAACGAGTCGTCGAAGGGCTCCTGCGGGCTGTACCCGGGCCCGAACGGCACGGCGCTGAGTGCCGTCAGGGTGCGGTCGATCACGGTGCTCGCGTTGATGAGCGCTGGAAGCGCGCGCTCGAAGGCCTCGACGCTGCCCGCGACCTGGTGCTCGCTGATGTCGGCGGTGGCGCCGAGCAGGGCCTCCGCGTCCGCGAAAGCCCGCTCCAGGTCACGGATCGTCGCCTCCGTCTGCTGGAGGCCGTCCTCGAGGACGGCGGTGGTGTCCTCGGCCAGCTCGACGGACGAGCTGATCGCCTCCACCGCCTCGGCGGTGAGCCCGAGGCTGCCCTTCAGCGCCCCGTCCAGCTCGGCCAGCAGGGCCAGTCCGACGACGCTGCCGACGATGCTGACCGCCACGCCGACGCCGCCGACCCCGAGCAAGACCCGGCCGGCCACCGTTCGACTCACCACGATCGCTTCCCTTCACCCGTCATGGACGGCCCCAACATATGCTGCTCGGATGGAACCGGTGGTTCGTGCTCGGGGACTCACCCAGCAGTACGGTGATCAGGTCGCGGTGCGCGAGCTGGACCTGGACGTGCCCGGGAGCACGATCGTGGGGGTGGTCGGGCCGAGCGGGTCGGGCAAGACCACGACCGTGCGCATGCTGCTCGGCGCCGAGGTCCCGAGCGCGGGCGAGGTCCTGGTGTTCGGGCAGACGCCGTGGACGTTCGACTCGGCCCAGCGCGAGCGGATCGGGTACATGCCGCAGCTGTCGGTGCTGTACCCGCACCTGTCGGTGCAGGAGAACCTGAAGTTCGTCGCATCGGTGTACGGGCTGCCCCTACGGCGTCGGCGGCGACTGGCCGAAGTCCTCGACTTCGTCGAGCTCACCGAGCACCGCCGCAAGCTCCTGCGGCAGACCTCCGGGGGAATGCAGCGGCGGCTCGCGCTGGCCGCGACGCTCCTGCACGAGCCCGAGCTGCTGTTCATGGACGAGCCGACCGCCGGGATCGGCCCGATCCAGCGGCGCAAGTTCTGGGACCACTTCCAGTCCCTGAAGGAGGCGGGGCGAACCCTCGTGGTCACCACCCAGTACGTCAGCGAGGCGTCCTACTGCGACCTCGTGGCGGTGCTCGTCGACGGCCGGCTGATCGCCTTCGATCCCCCCGACGCGCTGCGGCAACAGGCGTTCGGCGGCGAGGTCGTCACGCTCACCGGGACCGACCCGTTCGATCCCCTCCTGATCAGGCAGCTGCACGAGCTGGAGTCGGTGCGCACGGTGACCCAGGAGGGGGACGACGGGCGCAGCCTGCGCGTCGTCGTCGACGAGGCGGGCAGGGCGATCCCCCGGCTGCAGGACTGGTTCACCGGCCGCGACGCCCAGCTGGTGTCGATCAGCCAGGACCACCCGCCGTTCGACGAGGTCTTCGTGCGTTTGGTGGAGCAGTCCTCGCATGCGTAGAGCGATGCGCTCGGTGGTGCGCATGTCGGCGTTCCTGCGCAAGGAGCTGGTGGAGACGCTGCGCCAGCCGCGGCTGGTCGCCGCCCTGGTGCTGGCGCCGTTCCTGATCCTGCTGGTGTTCGGTGCCGGCCTGAAGGACCACGATCCCGCCGTGGCGACGGTGTTCGTCGTCCCGGAGGGGGACGCGCTCGCCGACCAGATCGAGCGCTTCGCCACCGAGCCGTCATGGCGCCTGGACGTGGAGGCGGTCACGCCCGACCGTGCCCAGGCGCTCGCCCGACTCCAACGCGGCGACCTGGACGTGGTGATCGAGTTCCCCGCCGACGCGGAGGAGACGGTGCGCGAGGACCGCCAGGCCACGGTCACCATCTACCACAACGTGCTGGACCCGATCGAGAGCCGGGCGCTGGGACTGGCCACGCGCGCGGCGGTCGATCGCCTCAACCGGCTGGTGCTCCGCAGCTGGGTGGCCGAAGGCCAGGAGCGTGCCGGCGACATGGACGCGCGCCTGGCGGTGGCCCGTGACCGGGTCGACGCGATCGAGCGGGCCATCGGGCTGGACGAGGAGGCCGACGCCGCCGAGCAGCTGGCGCTGCTCCAGGGCGATGTCGCCGCCCTGTCCCTGGGGCTCGCCCTGCTCGGGCAGGCGGGCCCGGCCGAGCTGGTCGGCGAGAGCCCCCTCGACGAGCAGTCGGTCGGCAGGGTCCTGGCCGACCTGGAGGAGGCGCTGGACGAGGTCGACGCCGCGACCGCCGCCGAGAGCGGGGAGTTCGTCGACATCGCCCAGGACCTCCTGCGGCTCGACCGCGCCCTCGCCGAGTTCCAGACGCTCAGCCCCGAGACCATCGTCGACCCCTTCCGCGGCAGCCTGCGGCGCGTGGCCACCGTGCCGGTGGGCCTCGCCGACTTCTTCGCGCCCGGGGTCCTCGTCCTGCTGCTGCAGCACATGCTGGTGACGCTCGTCGGCCTGTCGGTGGTGCGCGACGAGCAGCTCGGCACGACCGAGCTGTTCCGCGTGTCGCCGCTGTCCGCCGGCGAGGTGCTGATCGGCAAGTACCTGGCCTACCTGCTGCTGAGCGGGACGGTGGCGGCGCTGCTCATCCTGCTCATGGTCAACGTGCTCGGCGTGCCGCTCGCCGGCTCCGTAGCGTTGCTGGTGGCGAGCCTGGCCGCGGTCATGTTCACCTCCATCGGCATGGGGTTCCTCGTCGCCCTGCTGTCGCGCACCGACAGCCAGGCGGTGCAGTACGCGATGCTGCTGCTGCTCGCGAGCATCTTCCTCACCGGCTTCCTGGTCAGCCTGGAGCGGGTCGTGCCGGCGGTGCAGGCGGCGGCGTGGGCGCTGCCCCCCACCTACGGGATCGCGCTGCTGCGTGACGTCATGCTGGGCGGCACGCCCCTGCAACCGCGGGTGTTCCTCGGGCTGGTCGGCATCGGCGCCGGGCTGCTGGCGATCGGCTGGTGGCTGCTGCGCCGCCGCCTGGCGCCGGCCGGTGGCCGCAGCCTGCCGCGCCCCCTGCCCACCACCGACGACGCCGACGCGCCGTCGATCGGTGTGACGACCGGCTGAGCCTCAGCGCCCACCCACGCGCGGTAGCCACCCGGCCGCTTCGATGCGGTCGCCTCCGGCCGCCTTCACGCGGCGCAGCGCATCTTCGGCCGCCGCCACCGCGATGTCGTACCCGCGCTGATCGACGGTGGCGACGCCTGCGGAGAACGTGATCGCGCTGGGCCGTTCCGCGTGCCATCGCTCGGCCAGTCGCTGCATCGCGGTGATCGCCGAGGCGACCGGGGTGGCGGGGAGCACGGCGACGACCGTCTCGTCCCCGGACGGCCCGCAGCTGTCGGACCCCCGGATGCCGTTGCGCAGGGTCGTGCTGAACGCGTCCCGGACCGCGTCGTCGGCATCGCGCCCGTCGGTGTCGATGGTCTCCTCGACGCCATCCAACGCGAGCACGATCACGGCGTCACCGACGGTGGCCCCGTGCCCGTCGAGGTGCCGCCGCGCGTCGGTGGCGCCGGCGGCACCAGACGACCCGTTCGCCGGTCGGTGCGAGACGGCCGGCAGGAGGGGACCGGCGCCGAGGTCGAGCTCGTCGAGGCTGGCGGGCCGAGCGATCAGGTAGCCCTGGCCGAAGGCCGCTCCGAGCGCTCTCAGGCTGGCGAGCTCATCGGCCTGCTCGATGCCCTCGGCGATCACCATGGCTCGGGTCTCGGTGGCGAAGGTGATGAGCGCCGAGGTCATCGCCCGGCGGGCGCGGTCGACGTGGAGATCACGGATGAGGGTGATGTCGATCTTGATGAGGTCGGCGTCCAGCAGGAGGATGTGGCGCAGGCTGGCGAAGCCCGCGCCGGCATCGTCCACGGCCAACCGCATGCCGCGGGCGCGCAACGGTGCGAGGACGTCGCGCAGGCGCTGGTAGTCGTGGATCGCTGCGTGCTCGGTGAGCTCCAGCACGAGCCGGCCGAGGGCGCTGGGCGGCACGTCGTCCCAGAAACCCGGCTCCATGACGACCGCCGGCGACAGGTTCACCGACAGGTACGCGCCCTCGGGAAGGCGATCCAGAGCGGGCAGCGCGGCGCCGAACGCGGCGCGCTCGAGGGGGGAACCCAGACCGAGCTGGGCCGCCTCGGCGAACCAGACATCCGGCGTCTGCGGCGGTTGGCCGCCGAACCGGGCGAGCGCTTCGACGCCAGCGAGTCGTCCACTGCTGAGGTCGACGATCGGCTGGAAGACCATGCGCAGGTCACCGTCGATGGCCGCCTCGATGCGCTCCACGCCCCGCCGGCGGTCGGCAGCGTGGCGTTCATCGAGGCGCAGACGCGTGCCGAGCTCCTGCACGAGCTCGGCCGACGCCATGGGTGACAGCATGGACAATCCCTGACCGGCCTGGCGCACGGCGGCGATGATCTCAGCCGGCGGTGACCCCTTCGTCACGTAGCCCGTCGCGCCGGCGCCCAGCATCTCGAGCACCGACGACCGATCCTCGTAGGCGGAGAAGGCGACCACCCTGGTCTCGGGGTGGCGCCCGCGGATGGTCCGGGTCGCGGTGATGCCGCCTCCCGGCATCTTCACGTCCATGACCACGACGTCGGGCGTGAGGGCCGCGCACTGCGCGATCACCTCGGTCGCGTCGCTCGCGGTGCCCACCACCTCGATGGCCGGGTCGGTGGCCAGCAGGTCGCAGAGTGCGGTGCGGACCTGGGGCAGGTCGTCGGCCACGACCACGCGTAGCCGCGTCATGGCGCGGCGGTGGTCGGTTCGGGGCAGGGCACCCACGCGGAGACGGTGGTGCCGTGTCCGGGCGTGCTGGCGATCGTCGTGGTGCCCCCGGCGGCCTCCGCCCGCTCGACCATGGTGCTCGTCCCGATGTGGTGCGGTCCGATGTCGGCCAGGCCCTGCGGGTCGAAGCCCCGCCCGTCGTCGCGGACCTCCAGGCGCACCCCCCCGTCGACCTCGGAGACGATCACGTCGAGGAGGGATGCCCGGGCGTGCTTGCGGGTGTTGACGATCGCCTCCACGGCGATGCGGTACAGCACGATGCGCACCTCGACCGCCAGCTCACGGACGCACTCGTCGACGACCTCCCACAGCGGCGGCCCGTCAGTGGTCGCGCCCAGGTACAGGCGCAGCGCCGCGCAGAGCCCGTCGCGGTCGAGCTCCGGGGGACGCAGCTCGAACATCAGGGTCCGCAACCGATCGATGGCGTGGCGCACCGACTCCTCGAGTGGTCCCAGCAGGCGCTGCACGTCGGGGTCGGTCGCCATCCGCTTGAGCCCTTCCAGGCGCATGCCGACCGCGGTCATCACCTGGATGGAGTCGTCGTGGATGTCCTCGCCGATGCGCGCGCGCTCCTCCTCCTGTGCCGCGACGATGCGGGCGAGACCCTTGCGGCGTTGCTCCTCGACCCGCCGCAGCGCGGTGATGTCACGGGTGACACCGAGCACCGCGCCGACGCTCCCGTCGCTGTCGAGCTCGGGGATGAGCAGGGTCTGCCAGTGGACCGTCTGGTGGTCGGCTCCGAAGTCGCTCTGGGTCTCGACCGTGGCCGGCTCTCCGCTGGCGACCACCCCGTCGGCCGCGTCCTCCCAGGCCTTGGTCTGCTCCGGCGGGAACCCGAGCTCGCGGTTGGTCTTGCCGATGAACGCCGCGGGCGCCATCCCCATCCAGGTCTCCGAGCGTGCGTTGATGTAGCGGTACCGGTGGTCCCTGCCGTAGCGGGTGACGAGGTCGGGTAGGTTCTCCGCCAACGTGCGGAACTCCCGTTCACTGCGCGTGAGCGCGGCTTCTGCGGTGAGGCGTTCGATGGCGGCGCCGAGGACGTGCGCCAGGGTCTGCATGAACCGCGCCTGCCCGTCGGAGTACTCCTGGGGGGTCGTGCTGAACGCGCCGAGCGCGCCGAACGGCGCGCCCCTGCCGCCCACCACGACGGTCATCCCGCTGACCATGCCGTGCTCGGTCAGGAACGGTGATCCGAGCGCGCCCTCGGCAGAGAGGTCCGGGACGACCACCGGGGCCTCCTGGGCGAGCGCGGCAGCCGCCATCGACCCGGTGGGAACCCTCGCGGTGCCCACGAGACCGTCGGACCAGCCGACGCCGGCGACCATGACCAGAACGGCCTCGTCGGCGCTCAGCTTGGAGATCGAGGCGGCATCGACCGGCAGCGCGTCGACGATCACCGTCACGGCCAGGTCGAGCAGATCCTCGAGCCGCTCGGTGGTCAGGGCCGCGGCACCGAAGCGCGCGAGGCCGGCCTGCTCCTGCACCCGCGCCTCGAGGGCCCCGGTGGCGGCGATGCGCTCGGTCACGTCGCGGGCGATGCCTTCGACCGCGACGAGGCTCCCGGCGTCGTCGTGGAGGGGCACGAGGTTGTGCTCGATCCAGCGCACCGACCCGTCGCGGGCGACCAGGCGGCGGACCGGCTTGGACGCCGGGAGGGCCACCGGGGCGGCAGCGCCGTCCGCCCGGCCGTCGTCGGAGATGGCGCCGAGCTGTCGCACCAGCGCCGGGTCGGCCAGGACCTCGTCGACGGTGTAGCCGGTGAGGGCCTCCACGGATGGGCTGATGTACTCAAGGCCCTCCTGCGTGCCCAGCCGGTAGCGGAAGATCACGTCCGCGGCGTTGTCCACCAGGCGGCGGAACCGCGACTCGCTCTCGGCCAGCGCCCCCGCGGCGTCTCGGGCCTCGAGCCACAGCGCGAGCTGCATCGCCACGGATCGGGCAAGGGCCCGCTCCTGGCTCGGCAAAGGGGGGTGACCGTCCGGGTACCCGATCCGCACCTGTCCGCGCCTGCGCTCGCCGACCACGATCGACATGGTCAACCACTCGCCGGTCTCGTACGGCGCCGCGGTGCCGTACTCGGACCCGTCGATCTCGATGGCTGCCACCGCCAGGTCCGGATGGTGCATCGCGAGGACCAGCGCGACCGTGACGGCCGTGCACATCTCGGCGATGTCGTCCAGGTCGCGCACGGCCCGGCTCACCGCGACCAGGCAGGTGAGCTCCTGCACGCGCTTCTGCTGGTCCCGCCGCAGCTCCTCGTGCTCGGTGACGTCCTGGCAGGTGCCCACCACCGCCACCGGCGCGCCGTCGTCGCCGTAGACCGCCTCGTGGCGGGTCCGCACGTGGCGGATCGTGCCGTCCGGCCGCACGATCCGGTAGCTGACGCTGGCCGCCCCCGTGGTGAACACTTCCTCGATCCCGGCGTCCAGGATGTGGTGATCCTCGGCCGGTACGAGGTCGTAGTACGCCTCGACGGTTCCCGCCCACTGCCCGACCGGCACGCCGTGGATGGCGAACACCTCGTCGGCCAGCCACTCCACACGGTCGGCGACGGGGTCCCATCGCCAGTGCCCGACGTGGGAGATCCGCTGCGCCTCGCGCAGCAGCGCCTCACTGGCCTGCAGCGCCGCACGGCTCTCATGGGCCTCGGTGATGTCGCGGGCGTTGACCACGACGCCGGCGATGGCCGGGTCGTCGAGGCAGTTGGTCCGCACCGACTCGAACGTCCGCCAGCCGCGATCGGCGGTCGGGTAACGCCACACCACCAGCTCGCTGGTCCCAGGCTGGACCGGGGCCGCCACGAACGCCGCCTTGAGGTGTTCGCGATCGTCGGGGTGCACCGGCTGGAACAGGTCCCGGCCGTCCTGCTCGGACCACGGGTAGCCCAGCACGCGCTCCGCCGCAGGGTTGGCGTACCGCAGCGTGCCGGCGGCGTCGATGACGAAGATCAGCTCGCTGGAGCTGTTCACCAGGGTGCGGAACCAGCGCTCACCGGCGGCCTGGCGCTGCTCGACCCGCCGGCGTTCGGTGAGGTCGACGGTGACGCCGATGATGCCGGTCAGCGACCCCTCGTCGTCAAACACCGGCGTGTTCGTCACCTGTGCGGGAAAGCGGTGGCCGTCGCGGCGGCAGACCTCGAACTCGCCCGACCAGGAGTGTCCTGCACGCAGCTCCTCCATGATCTGCTCGGCCTGGGCGGTGGCCTCCTGCGGGACGTTGATCTCGATGACGGAGCGGCCCAGCATCTCCCCGGGCGCCCAGCCGAACAGCCGCTCCGCGGCCTTGTTGGCGTAGGTGACGACCCCCTCGACGTCGGTCGCGATGATCGACTCCCCGGTCGCGTCGAGCAGGCGGGCCTGGAAGGCCAGGGCCGCAGCGGCCGCCTCCTGGCTGTCGGAGGCTCCGGGGTCAGGGGTCGCGGACGTGGTCACGCAGGCCACCCGCTGACTGCTCGGGACGGTATCCCCATCGGTCTGCCAATCAGTGCCGCATCAGTGCGGCAATCGCGGGTCCCCGGGCCGGGGGCCCGGGGGACGGTCGCGCCGTCTGCGGCGAACGCCGCAACTCTCGCATGAGGCGCGGACATGACGCAGGCGCACCGAAACCATGGAACCGCAGGATAACAGCATCACTCGGAAATAGTCATCCGAAGCGGGGCGCAACGCTCGGCTCCCCAACATTCCGTACCCATCGTGATAGGATGGTGATCGCCGTGGCGCCCGCCAGGTCATGGCAGAGCACACCAGGGCACCACGAGAGACGCCTCCTGGCTCGACGCCTCCTCTACGGAGAGGTGAGGCATGGGTGCTGGTCCCGCAGTCCGCTCGGCGAAGGGTGATGCGCCGAGCTCAGGCTCGTCGCCGACCTCGGGGTGCAGATCGGCTTGGACGACTTCGGGACCGGCTACGCCTCGTTGACCCACCTGCGCCGCCTACCGGTCACGTTCGTGAAGATCGACCAGTCCTTCGTCCAGGGCATGGCGACCGACCAGGAAGACGACCAGATCGTCTCAGCCGTCATCGATCTCGCCGCCAACCTCGGCCTGCGCTCCATCGCCGAGGGTGTCGAGACGCAGGCGCAGCGGGAACGCCTCCAGGAGCTCGGCTGCGACCAGGCCCAGGGCTACCTGTTCGCCCGCCCGATACGTGCGGAGGACCTGCCGCAGGCGATCGCCTCCACGGTGCCCCCGACCACCGTGCAGGCCTGACGACCAGCACCGGACATCGGGCCACGGCGCGCCCCTTGACACGGCGTCAGACGAGGCAGATCGTAGTATTCGTTGGAAATGATAGATAGGAGAAGTTCGTGAACGCGCCTCCGTTGGGTGACACGGGGCCGGGTGGCCAGCAGCATCCGGCTCGCTTCGAGGTGCAATCTACGGTTTCGGTGGGCGACAACCGTCAGGTGTCCGACGAAGGCCGGGGCGTGGCCTTGCGCAGCGCCGTGTTCGACGCTGCTCTGGACGCGTTGCTGGTCGCCGACGGCGAACGGCGCTACGTCGATGCGAATGCGGCCGCGTGCGCGCTGCTGGGCAGGACCCGCGACGAGTTGCTGGCGCTGCGGGTGGAGGATGTGAGCCCTATGGGCGCCGACGTGGCGGGCGCTTGGGCGGCGTTCATCGCACAGGGTGAGGCCACGGGGTCCTACACGCTGGTGCGCCCCGACGGGAGCACTGTGCCGGTCGATTTCCGGGCCACCGCGAACGTCACACCGGGTCGCCACCTGTCGGTCTTGCGCGACGTGAGTGAGCGTCGTCGCCTCGAGGGCAGGCTCCAGGCGCTGTTCGATCAGGCGCCGGACATCATCTACCGCTACCGGTTGGAGCCCGAGCCGGGGTTGGAGTTCATCAGTGGCGCGGTGGAGCGGATCACTGGCCACTCCGTCCAAGAGCTCATCGGCGAGCCGATTGCGGGGGGCAGGCTGATCCACCCCGACGACCAGGCCCCGCTCGCGCACGCGCTGGCCGGCCGGGCCGATTCCCAGCCGTTGCTCATCCGGATGAGGGCTCGAGACGCGTCGGTGCGCTGGACCGAGCACCGCGTCGTTGCAACCCACGAGGATGGCCGTCATGTGGCCAGCGAGGGGGTCGCACGGGACGTGACCGATCGTGTCACCGGCGATGCGCTGGCGGCGCGCAGGGCGCGGGAGCAGGCTGTTCTCGTCGAGCTCGGCGAGCTGGCCCTGACCAGCCGGGCCGGCTCCGTGTGCGACGCGGCGTGCGCGCTCGTGGCCGACACCATGGGCGTGGAGGTCGCCGCGGTCGGCCAGTTCGGGGCAGACGTCGAGACTGTCCTGGTACTGGCCGGGGTCGGGCTGCCCGACGGCATGGCCGGTGAGTTGCGGCTGCCGTTGGACGATGGCTCATTGGCCGGACGGGCTTTCCACAGCCGAATGTCGGCTGTCCTGGACAACAGGTTGGACTCGGAGGCTCCTGGAGGCAGCCTCATCCGTGAGTTCGGACTGGTCGACGGGGTCAGTGTGCTCGTCGGCGGGGCGTCCGAGCCGTTCGGTGTGCTGGTGGCCGGCTGCACCTCATCCCGCACGTTCAGCCCGCAGGAGACGACTTTCCTCCAGACTGTGGCCAACGTGTTGGGCGAGGTCGTCGAACGTGATCGGATAAGCGATGAGCGAGACAAGGCCAGCGAGGAGCTTGCGCGGCGGGAGCACGAGTTCCGCACGCTGGCGGAGCACTCGCCGGACATCATCGTGCGGGTGAACCGAGACCTTCGGCTCGCGTACGTCAGCCCCAGCGTTGAACGCATCACCACCAAGGCGGCGAGCAGCTTCATCGGCAGGCCGGTGAGTGATCTCGGACACCCGTCGGAGGTCGGCACGCTGTGGGAGCGCGCTTTGAGGCAGGTGGTGGCCAACCGCGAAGCAACCACGATCGAGTTCACCCTCCAGGGGGCCAACACCCCCGTGCACTACGAGGCGCTGCTCACCCCGGAGTTCGCCGCGGACGGCACGGTCGAGACCGTGCTGTTGATCAGCCATGACGTCACTGAACGGCGCGCCACCGAAACGCTCCGGCGCCGGGCACTGACCCAGGTCCTGGAGGCCCAGGAGGCTGAACGCGCCCACATCGCCGAAGACATCCACGACGATTCCATCCAGGTGATGGTCGTGGTGGGGTTGCGGCTAGAAACGCTCAAGGGTCACTTGTCCGACGAAAAGGCACGCGGGCTGGTCGACCAGCTCGGGCAGACGGTGAGCCGATCGATCGAGCGACTGCGTGCCCTCATGTTCGAGCTACGCCCGCCCGAGCTGAACCGAATCGGCCTGCCCGACACCCTACGGCTGCACCTGGAGACCAACAGCGAGGGCATGCCTTCCTGGGAGGTCACCGACGACCTGCCGTCGCCGCTCCCCCCCAACGCGGTCGGGGTGCTCTACCGCATCGCGCTGGAGGCGTTGGCTAACGTGCGCAAGCACGCACACGCGTCGCTGGTTCGGATCATGCTCGACGAGAGCCGCGGTGGGGTGCGCTTGCGGGTGCACGACGACGGGCTTGGCTTCAACCACGGCGACGCCTCTGCAGACGGCCCGCACCACATCGGGATGGTCGCCATGCGCGAGCGGGCCGAGGGTGCCGGCGGCTGGCTGGACGTCACCAGCGGACCGGGCGAGGGGACAACCGTCACCGCCTGGATCCCCACGCAGCCCCCCACCGGGGGGCGAGTTCGATGACGACGTGGACCCGCTGGCTTTCGGGGTCACCTGCAGGTCGTGGAGAGTTGTGGCAGGCCCTCGGTGCCGTGGGCCGCGAGGGGCGCCTCACCCCGCTCGGCTGGCGGCGCCGGCGGCGGTAGCCGGGGCCGGCGCTGTCGACCCGTCGCACCGGGTCATGGCTGACGGGCATGTCCGCTGGGCGCGCGTCCTCTAGTCGTGGTGGTGCGTGCCCCACCCGATGTGCACGTGGCCCATGTGCATCGC
>JBBDQS010000123.1 GCA_040905805.1 Egibacteraceae bacterium
CGGTTGTGCAGGTCCAGGGCGATGCGCTCGGCGTTGCCCGGGCTGCTTGCGTCGGCGGGGATGGCCAGCGCGGGCACGAAGCCGGCCAGCAGCGCCGTGGTGACGGCGACAGCGATGGCGAGGCGGCTGAGGGGCTGTGCGGTCATCGGAGGGTCCCTTCGTGGTGACCGAGGTGGAGCGCGTACGAAAGGGATCGGCTCCTCGGCGTAGAACGTGACCCTCCAGGCCCAAGAAACCCGGATTGCCGACCCGATCGGGGGATCCGACCGGACAGGGCGGACGGGCTGAGGGACCGGCCCGTCCCGGTCTGTTCCCCCCCATTGGAGGTTGCGGAGGGCCGCCGGAGCCCGTCGGTGGCGTACCTCGTGCTGGTCGTCGCGTCGGCGGACTCTGCGCAACCGTCGGCGTCCGGGCGACTAGCTGAGGCCGTCGGCTCCCCTTGGTGGAGACCAGCCGCCACGCGGCGGAGACAGCCCGACGAAGGCGAGTCGGAAAGCAGCACGAGGCCGATGGCGAACGAGCCGGCGACCTCGAAGACGAGCCCCATGATGATGGGCGGCAGGAAGCCGCCGCAGCCCGACGGTGGCTGGACCGATCGGCGGTGCGAACGCCGTGACGATGGCGGCGAATCCGACGACGACCAAGGCGATCGCGCGTGACCTCGCCGCTCTCTACGCGCTCACGTTCGGGGGGTTCGACGCCTTCGGGGCGTACCTGCCGACGTACCTCACCAAGGCGTAGCGCCTACGTGCTGAGGGGTGTCGACCGGGGCCTCGACCGCAGGGGGCCGTTCGGCCCCTGCCTGGGCCGTGCGGGCGCGAGATCCTTGTGGGTGGTCACGCCTGGTCTGGTCCGTGGTCATGGCCGTGGAGCAGTTGGCGAACCTCCGAGGCGCGATAACGGCGGTGGTTGCGAAGGACGCGGATGGAGGACAGCTTCCCAGCCTTGGCCCAGCGGGTGACTGTCCTGGGATGCACGCGGAAGATCTGCGCGACCTCCGAAGGCGTCAGCAGGTCCTTTTCGTTCCTGTTCATCGCATGTGTTCCGTCGGACCTCCTGATCGCGGTATCGCACCCGGGGAGAGCAGGGTTCGCGTGTTGCGGTCGGCCGGTGGCGTCGGGAGCGATGCAGCAGGGTTGTGCAGGTGGGTCTCGATGAGCCACACGGGCTGGCGGGCGCCACCACGTACGGCGGTTTCGGGATGCAGGAACCACATCCGCTCCTCTGCTGCCGGCACCCCTGCAGGGCGGTCGTGTTTCTGCTGGTGTGACAGAGCGCGTGTGAGAAGGGCCAGTGGGGGGCCAAGGCGGCGCCATGGCCCTGGCGGCCAGCGGGTGGCGGGCGCCGGCCCGGAGACTGTGTGCGGCTGGATAGGTGGGGGGCGCTGTGGGAGCAGCGTCGCGGTCGGGGGAAGAAACGCCGCTCGGCTCAGTCGCCGCGTGGGATGGTGGGCGTCTTGCAGCGCGGGGGGGATGTGGTTGGGGGCGTCGCACCGCCACGAGCGGTAGATCCATGCCGCCGAGAGGCGGGGACCTGGGAGCCAGTCCAAGTTCGCCGCGGTCAGGGGAGACGGCGCGGTGGACGCCCGGATTGTGGGGTGCCCCGGAGATGGGGGCGGGGCCACCCGGCAGGTGGCTGGCAGCCGATGATCCTGGGGTGTGACGTGGGCGTTGCGGCGGCGGCGGACGGCCCAGGCGCCCAGCCGCGCGCCGCTCACCGTGATCCCGACGAGCGGCAGCAGCAAGACGATCAGCTGCAACGAGCTGACGGCGGCGCCGGCGGGATCGCCGGCCCGCCACGCGGCGATGAACAGGGCGCTGTGTTCGGTGAAGGACGCCCGGCCCATGGCCGCGGCCACGGGCAGGCGTGCAAGCAGCAGCGCCATGCCGGCGAGCAGGGCTGGGACGGTCAGCAGGACCCAGGCGACCACGCCGATGCGTGCTCCGGTCTTGAGGTCTGACAGCGTGGTGTTCGGCCGGCGGCCATGGGCGAGGCTCGACAAGACCGGGCGGATCCGAGCGAACAGGTCGGGCACGCCGGTGAGATCGCTGACGAGGTAGTAGCCGTCGAGGCGCAGGAACGGGATGAACTGGTGGAACACGACGAGGTATTGCACGGCGATCGCGACGAGCAGGGGCCGAAATCCCGTGACCCCGTAGGCGGCCGCGAGGGCGAGGATGAACACGCCGTTGAAGTACACGCCTCCGAGGTCCGCGCGCAGGCGGCCCCGTCGACTCAGCCGGTAGGAGTCGGTGAGGTCGTTGTAGAACGCCGGCCAGATCAGGTAGAGGCCGACGCCGATGACCCCCGGCCGGGCTCCCCCGTAGCGACAGGCGGTGGCGTGGCCCAGTTCGTGGAAGCCGCCCGAGAGGATCGTCAGCCCGGCCACGACCAGCAGCCAAGCGGGGGTGGCGAGCACCTGCGCGATCCCCTGGCTGACGTGCGCGCCGACGAGCAGCCAGGCGCTCACCCCGCTGACCGTGGCGAGTACGGCCAGGACGACCGGTGACCAAAACAGCGGCGTGAGGAGACCGGTTGCGACCTTGACCCAACGGTCGGGCAGGACCTTGCTGCGCAGGCTGAGCGCGAGCAGCGCCGGGGTGTTGGCGGACGGCTCCTGGGTTTGGTCTGGGTCGCCTTGCAGGAGGCCGGCGGGCCGCAGCTTCTCCGCGTACAGGTACGCCACGTCCTGCGCGGTCAGAGTCCTGCCGACGTCGGCGCCGACCCGGGCGGCGATTTCGGCGTTGCCCCGGTTGCCGTCGGTGTGGGTCGCCACGGCGTGGATCAGGTGGGTGACCTGCAGCAGCGCACCGTCGTGGCGGCGCACCAGATAGGGCACCGCGATCGATCCCGATCCCTGGTAGGCCCCGAGCAGCTCGGTGCCCTCAGCCAGCTGCGTTCGCTCGCCAGTCTTCGAGCCGACTGCAGTCGGGCCGCCATCCATACATGAACCTTCCGGGCCGAGGGCGGGGTGGGCGGCGCATAGCCGCCCACCCCTGTTGGGGAGCTCGGCGGCTAGCTGATGCTGACCTCGACGCCGGTCAGACCGACCACCGGGATGCCGAGAACCGTCACGGCCAGCATGAGGTCACGAGCGGGAAGCGCGACCACCGACTGCTGGTCCAGCTCATCCTGAGTGATGATATTCGTGGTATTAGCGTCTTGCATATAGTTGCAGCCTTTCGATAAGGTATTACTGACGCGCCCCTTTTACTAAGATTCGGTAGTCCCTGCAAGGGTAAAGCGATCTAAAGCAGAAAAAACACTCGACTGGGGGGCGGTGCCGCCCCCCAGCTTGGGGGGGCATCGTGGCGGCAGACAGGCGGACGTGCCGCCAGCCCGCAAGGCATGACCCGTCATGACGAGGGCCCACCCGGGTGGAGTTGCTCACTCCCTCTGAAGTCGCCGCACTGTTTGGAGTGGACGCCAAGACCGTGTCGCCCTGTTCAGACGAGGTTCATGGTGCGGGCGAGGAAGGATGCCATCTCTGCTCGGGTGACGCCTTGGTTGGGGCAGTAGCGGTTGTTGCTGCAGCCGCGGGTGATGTCGGCTTGGGCGATGGCGTTGATGGCGGTGCGGTGTTGTGAGGTGGCGATGTCGGTGAAGGTGTCGCTTGGGCGGCTGAGCAGGCCGCTGCGGGGGTCGGGCAGGGTCGTGGGCAGGTTGCGCGCTCGGGTGAGCAGCGCGGCCATCTGCGCGCGGGTGATCT
>JBBDQS010000124.1 GCA_040905805.1 Egibacteraceae bacterium
CGCTGCTGCTGCCCAAGCGCCGGCCGGGCGGCCGCACCCCCCTGTGGCAGCAGCGCCAGCGCGCGCACGACCTGCTGGCCGTGGCCAGCCGGTACGGCAGCTTCCCGATCGTGCTGGAGACGTACCGGGAGTGCCTGCGCGACGTCTTCGACGTCCCGGCACTGGTCGGGCTGCTGCGCGACGTCGCGGCCCGCCGGGTCCGGCTCATGACGGTCGAGACCGCGCAGGCCAGCCCGTTCGCCTCCTCGCTGCTGTTCGGTTTCATCGCCGGGTACCTGTACGAAGGCGACGCGCCCCTGGCAGAACGGCGCGCGCACGCTCTCAGCCTGGACCGGGAGCGCCTGGCCGAGCTGCTCGGGTCCGACGAGCTGCGCGAGCTGATCGACACCGACGCGCTCGCGAAACTGGAGCTCACGCTGCAGCGCCTGCTACCGGAGCGCCACGCCTGTGATCGCGACGGCGTGCACGACCTGCTCCGCGAGGTCGGCGATCTCGCGGAGCACGAGGTCCTCGCCCGCACCGACGGGCCGGCGGCCCAGTGGCTCGCCGCGCTCGAGACCGACCGGCGCGTCTACCGGTTGCGGGTGGCGGGGGAGCAGCGGTGGGCCGCCGCGGAGGACGCCGCACGCTTCCGTGACGGCTTGGGGATCCCGCCGCCTCCCGGTCTGCCCCCGTCCTTCGGGGAGCCGGTGGACCATCCGCTGGTCGACCTTGTGGCGCGCTACGCCCGCACGCACGGCCCCTTCACGCCCGGCGACGTCGCTGCACGGCTGGGGCTGCCGCCCGACGCGGTGGCGCTCGCCGGCAAACAGCTGGAGAGCGAGCAACGCCTGGTCGCCGGTGAGTTCCGCCCGACCGGCGCCGGTCAGGAGTGGTGCGACGCCGGGGTGCTGCGCCGGCTGCGGCGCGCGTCCCTGGCGGCCCTGCGCCGGGAGGTGGAGGCCGTCGAGCCGGCCGCTCTCGGCCGCTTCCTGCCGGGGTGGCAGGGCGCCGCCGGCGGGGGTGGCGCCACGGGAGCGGACCGGGTGCTGGAGGTGGTCGAGCAGCTCCAGGGCGTGCCGGTCCCGGCATCGGTGCTGGAGACGGGGGTGCTGGCCGCCCGGCTGCGGGGCTACCAGCCCGGGTGGCTCGACGAGCAGGCGGCCGGCGGCGCGGTCGTGTGGGTGGGTCGCGGCCCGCTGGGCGCCCGCGACGGTCGGGTGTCGCTGTACCTGCGGGAGCAGGGGCCCGCGCTGGTCCCGCCGCCGCCGGAGGGCGTCGCGGACACCTCGGCGCGGCACGACGGGATCCTGCGCCACCTCGAGCAGCGGGGCGCCTCGTTCTGGCCGGCCCTGTACCAGGCCGCCGGCGGCGGCGCCGAGGAGGAGGTGCTGGCGGCCCTGTGGGACCTGGTGTGGGCGGGGATGGTCACCAACGACACGCTCGCCCCCGTGCGGGCCCTGGTGGGCGGGGGACCGCGCCGCGGCGGCGGGCGCCGACGGCCCGGGCGGGGAGCCGTGCGCGCCGGGCCGCCCGCGGCGGCGGGTCGCTGGTCGTTGGTCGCCGACCTGCTGGCGGGCGCCCCGGCGGCCACCGACCGGGCCGCGGCCCTCGCCGCTCGGCTGCTCGACCGCCACGGCGTGCTCGTGCGCGACGCGGTCGTCGCCGAGGACGTCCCCGGCGGCTTCAGCGCGGTCTACGGCGTTCTGAAGGCGATGGAGGAGTCCGGACGGGCCCGCCGCGGCTACTTCGTGGAGGGCCTGGGGGGCGCCCAGTTCGCCCTGCCCGGGGCCATCGACCGGCTGCGCGCGGTGCGGGAGGAGGGCCTCGACGCCGGCGCCGACGCGCCGCTGGTCCTGGCCACGACCGACCCGGCCAACGCCTACGGTGCCGCCCTGCCCTGGCCGCGCCCGCTCGGCACCCACCGCCACGGCCCACGCCGCGTGGCCGGCGCGCACGTCGTGCTCGTGGCGGGGCGGCCGGTCGTCTACGTCGAGAAGGGCGGACGCTCGGTACTCACCTTCACCGCGGACCAGCGGCCGCTCGCCGACGCCGCCGCGGCCCTCGCCGCCCTGGTGGACACGGGCAGGGTCGACCAGCTGCGCGTGCAGCGCGTGGACGGCGATGCGCCCGCCGACCACCCCCTGGTGGCCCATCTGCGGGCCGTCGGGTTCCGCGACCACCCCCAGGGCCTGGTGCGCCGCCGTCCCTGACCCCCTCCATGCGCATCGTCGGACACGCCGGTGTGGCTACTCTGCCGGAGACGGCTTGCCCGACGGGAGCCAGCCGCGCCGCTCGAGCCAGTCGTGCAGGGGGTCGGCCGCACGGGCCATGAGCGTGCCGAACACCGCCATGAGCAGCACGTAGGCTGCCGCCAGCGCCCCGAGCCCAGGCTCGATGCCGGCGGAGACGCCCAGTCCGGCGATGACGATCGAGAACTCGCCGCGCGCGATCAGCGCGGTGCCGGCACGCAGCCGGCCTTTCGTGCCCACCCCGAGCCGGCCGGCTGCGTACCAGCCCGTCACGACCTTCGTGCCCGCCGTGACGATCCCCAGCGCCATGGCGAGGCCGGCCACGGCCGGGAGCTGCGTCGGGTCGATGAGGAAGCCGAAGTACAGGAAGAACACCGCCGCGAAGACGTCGCGCAGCGGCTCGAGGAGCTCGCGGGCCTGCGCCGCCACCTGCCCCGACAGCGCGATGCCCACGAGGAAGGCCGCCACCGCGGAGGACACCTCCAGCTGCTCGGCCAGCCCGCCGAGCAGCAGGACGGTGCCGAACACGGTGAGCACCACGATCTCGTGGGAGTGGCTGGAGATCACGGCGCTGGCCCGCTCGCCGTACTGCACCGCGAGCCACAGCACCCCGACCACCACCCCGACAGCCACGCCGACCGAGAGGGCCCCGGCGACGAGCCCGGTGCCGACCAGCAGGATCCCGAGGACCGGGAGGTACACGGCCATCGCCAGGTCCTCGATCACCAGGACGGTCAGCACGGCGGGGGTCTCGCGGTTGGCGACCTGGCCCAGGTCGGCCAGCAGCTTCGCGATCACCCCCGACGAGGAGATGTAGGTCACGCCACCGAGCACGACGGCCGCCACCGGAGACCATCCGAGCAGCAGACCGGCGAGGACGCCGGGCGTGACGTTCAGGACCATGTCGAGCAGGCCGGCCCGGGAGTTGGCCACCAGGCTCGAGCGCAGCTCCTCGCCGCTGTACTCCACACCCAGCATGAACAGCAGCAGCAGCACGCCGATCTGCGCCCCGACCGCGATGAAGTCCTCCGAGAACCGCAGGTCGACGACCCCGTCGTCACCGAGCAGGAGGCCCACGACCAGGTACAGGGGGATCGGGCTGAGCCCGATCCGGGAGGACAGGCGGCCGAGGACGCTGAGGAGCAGCACCAGGGCGCCGAGCTCGATGAACAGCGCCGCCATCTCCGCATCGACGGCGCCCACGACGGCGCCGTGACCGGTCACGCCGCCGCCTCTCGTCCGGCCGTGACGACGGACACGTCAGGCGCCCGTGAGGAGTTCCTCGGCGGTGTCCACGCTCTCACGCGAGCCGACGAGCACGAGCGTGTCGCCGGCCTCGATCCGCTGGTCGGCTCCCGGACCGGGGAAGGTCTGCGCTCCCCGCAGGACCGCCACGACAGAGGCCCCGGTGCGCTGGCCGACTGACAGCGCACCGATGGTGGTCCCCGCCGCGGGTCCGTCTTCTGCCACCATCACCCAGTCGAAGACCAGACCTTCGACCTCCTGCTGCAGCGCGCCGAGGTTGTCGGTCACCGCGGTCGCGCCGAGCAGCTCGGCCAGGATCAGGCTCTCGCCCTCGCCGAGGCGCACGGAGTCGCGCACCGAGTCGGGGTCGCCGGCCTCGTAGAACAGCAGCTCGCGATCGCCGTTGTGGTGGGTGAGGACCCCGACGCGCCCGCCCGTGCGGCAGTCGAAATCGTGGCGCACCCCAACCCCGGGCAGCTTCGTGCGTGTGACGTCAGCCATCGTAGGGTGGAGCGTAGCGGCTCCCGCCGTCCCCGCCGAGCTCGCGGCCTGATTCGCCTCCCGCCCCGGTGTGGGACAGTATCTAGGTATGAACGTGACGCGACTCGACCCCGCACTGTCCGCCCCGTCGTCGACGCTGCAGGTCCACGCGGTCGACGAGGTCGTCCTCGGCGCCCGCACCGGCTACGAGGACCGTCGGCTGACCGTCGGCCGCGAGCAGGCGGAGGCGGCGCTCGCCGATCCGGCCCTCGCCGCCGTGCGCGTGCACGTGGTCAACCCCGGGGAGTCCGTGCGGATCGTGAAGGTGCTCGACGTCGTGGAACCGCGCAGCAAGGGCCCCGGGGTGGAGGGCATGTTCCCCGGACTCCTCGGTGCGCCCCGACCGGACCGTCCCCGCACGACCGCCGTGCTGCGGGGCGCGGCGGTCATGGCTGCGGGGGCGCTGCCCCGCAACCAGGAGGGCATCGTCGACATGACCGGTCCGGCGGCCGAGGTCTCCCCCTACGGGGCGACCCGCAACGTCGTCGTCGAGTTCGACCGGGCCGACGACGCGGACTGGGCCGACGTCGACGCCGCCCTGCGCCGGGGATTGCTCCGCCTCGCCGTGCACCTCGCGGACGCGGCCGCGGACGCGACCCCCGACGAGGTCGAGGAGTGGGCCCCCCCCGCCCGTCCGGGCAGCGGTGACCTGCCGCGGGTGGGCGTGGTGACCAACCTGCAGACGCAGGGCGCCTTCAAGGACGTCTACGTGTACGGGCGCAGCTTCGCGGGCTGCCTGCCGACGCTGCTCGACCCCGCCGAGGTCGACGACGGCGCCGTGGTGGGCGGCCAGTTCGGCCACCCCGGGCTGCGCAACTCCACCTACGTCCACCAGAACCACCCGGTGGTCGCCGAGCTGCGGCGCCGGCACGGGCGCGACCTGGCGTTCGCCGGCCTGGTGATCTGCCCGGAGCCGGTCGACCAGCACGCCAAGGACCACATCTCCGCCCACGCGACCGGTGTGTGCGCCGCTGCCGGCTTCGACGCCGCCGTGGTGACCAAGGAGGGCGGGGGCAACGCCGACGCCGACGCCGCGCTGAAGATGGACCGGCTGGAGGACGCCGGGATCGCCGCCGTGGGGATGTTCGCCGAGTTCTCCGGCCCCGAGGGCACGGGCCCGCCGCTGGTGTCCCCGCCGCGACGGGCGACCGCGATGGTGAGCACCGGCAACTACGACCATCGCCTCCAGCTGCCCGCCATGGAGCGCGCGCTCGGCGGCGACCGGGTCGATATCGCCGACACCGACGCCACCGCGGCGATGGAGCTGCCCGTGGCCACGGTGCACGGCGCCCTGAACCTGCTCGGATGGGGAAGGCTCATGGCCAAGGAGGAGGCAGCCTGATGCGCGTCGTCCACTACCTGAACCAGTTCCAGGCCGGCATCGGCGGCGAGGACGCCGCCAGCACCCATCCCCAGGTCCACGACGAGCTGGTCGGCTCCAGCCGGCTGCTCGCCCGACTGCTCGGCGACGAGCACCAGGTCGTCGCCAGTGTCTCCTGCGGGGACGACCACGCTGCGTCCAATCCCGAGGCGATGCAGGGGGTGCTCGAGCTCGCCCGCGAGGCCGGCGCCGAGATGATCGTCGCCGGCCCCGCGTTCGGCAGCGGACGCTACGGCCTTGCCTGCGCACGCATCGTGGTCGCTGCCGCCGACGCGGGCCTGCCCGCGGTGGCCGGCATGCACGCGGACAACCCGGGGGTCGACGAGGCCGGCCCCGCCGTGGTGGTCGCGGCGGGCCCGAGCAGTCGGGACATGCGTGCGTCGATGGAGCGCCTGGCCGCAGCGGCCGTGCGGCTCGCCGCAGGGGAGCCCGTCACCGCCGAGCACGGGCGCGTCGGGCGGATCCCCCGGCGCACCACCACCGCCGACCGGCCTGCGGCCGTCCGAGCGGTCGACCTCGCGCTCGCCCGCGTCGGCGGTGACCGGGACGCCACCGAGATCCCCGCCGCGCTCTTCGACGTGGTGATGCCGGCCGGTCCGGTGACCGACATGGGTGCGGTCACCCTGGCGCTGGTCACCGAGGGCGCGCTCGTGCCCGCGGGCAACCCCGACCGGCTCGAGGCCGCTCGGGCCACCCGTTGGCTGCCCTACCCACTGGAGGGTGTCGGTGCCCTGCCCGCCGGCGAGTACGAGTCGGTGCACGGCGGGTTCTCCCCGGCCGCGGCCAACGCCGACCCGCACCGGATCCTCCCTCTCGACGTCGCCCGGGAGCTGGAGGCCGAGGGGCGCATCGGCACGCTGCACCCCGAGTACCTGGTGACCGCCGGCAACGGCACCGCCGTGGCCAACGCCCGGCGCTTCGGCGTCGAGTGGGCAGCCCGCCTCCACGGCTCCGGGGTGCAGGCCGCGATCCTGACCGCCACCTGAGGCACCGGGACGCGTTGCGGGTCAACGCTTGCGAAGGAGCTGGAACGTGGGGGGATCCCCACGGCCCTGCTGTGCAACCTGGTGTCGATCGCCCAACAGGTGGGCGCCCCGCGGATCGTGCCGACCCGCGGGATCCCCTTCCCCGCCGGCGACCCCGAGGTGGATACGACCGCCGAGCACGCCTGGCGCCGCCGGCTGCTCGAGACCGCCCTGCACGCCCTGTCGACCGCGGTCAGCGAACCCACCATCTTCACGGTCGAGGAGGTCAACGCGTGACCGTCACCGTCATCCCATCCGTCAGCGCGGTGCTGGCCCACACCCCCGGGCTCGCCCGCCACGGATCCAAGCCCGCCCGCGAGCTGGCCCGCGACGACGCAGTGCGGGCGCGCTTCCTGGCCAGCCTGCGCTCCTTCGAGGAAGCCGTGGGCTACCCGCCGCACCAGGCGTTCCTGGGCGCCTTGCACCCCCGCGACCTGCCGGCGAGGCCGCGCGTCGGGCAGCGCCTGGACGGCGCTGAGCGATTCGGGGGCAACGGTGAGCTCATGCCCGAGGAGGAGTTCCTCGGCCTGCTCGCCATCGCCGACGACTTCGACCTGCTCACCCTGGATCCCGCGGTGGCCGAGGACGCTGCCGCGCGGCTCGGACGCCACCCGCTCGCCAAGGCCTTCGACCTCGACAAGATCACGAAGGCCGCCGGGGACGTGGGACACGCCACCGAGCAGCCGGGGGCGCTGGCCCTGCACCTCGGTGCCGACCGTCTGGCCGGAGCCATGCAGTGGGGCCACGAGGCCGACGAGGCGCTGACCGCGCAGGTGCTCCTGGAGAACCTCGCGGGCAAGGCCACCGGGGTCCTGGCGCTGGCGCGGCTGCTGCACGACCACGGGATCGAGCCCGGGACGGTCGACTACGTGCTCAGCTGCTCCGAGGAGGCGGTGGGGGACCGCTACCAGCGGGGCGGGGGCAACCTCGCCAAGGCCATCGCCGAGACGGTGGGCCTGACCAACGCCTCCGGCGTGGACGTGAAGAACTTCTGCGCGGCGCCCCTGCCGGCGCTCGTGATCGCCGCCAGCCTGGTCGCCTCGGGGGTCTTCGGCACCGTGGCGATCGTCGCGGGCGGATCCATGCCCAAGCTCGGCATGAAGTTCCAGGGCCACCTCAGCCACGACCTGCCCGTGCTCGAGGACGTGATGGGCGGCATGGCCGCCCTCGTCACGGCCGACGACGGGGCCTCCCCCCATCTGCGCCTGGACACCGTCGGGCGCCACCCTGTGGGCGCGGGCAGCGCCAACCAGAACGTGCTCACCGCGCTCACCGCGGAGCCGCTTGAGCGCGTCGGCCTGGGCATGACCGACGTCGACGACTACGCCACAGAGCTGCACGACCCCGAGGTCACCGAGCCGCAGGGCTCCGGCGACGTCGCCGCTCGCAACTACAAGACCATCGCCGCGTTGGCCGTGCGTCGCGGGGAGCTCGAACGGGCCGACATGGAGGCCTTCGTCACCGCGCGCGGCATGCCGGGCTTCGCGCCCACGCAGGGCCACCTCGCGTCGGCGCTGTGCTACCTGCCGCACGCCCTGCGCCGCCTGACGACCGGCGACGCGCAGCGCGTCCAGCTGCTCGCCAAGGGCAGCCTGTTCCTCGGTCGGATGAGCCGCAACTCGGACGGCATGAGCGTCGTGCTCGAACGCAACCCCCTACGCACCGGAGGTGCAGCATGAGCGTCGTGGAAGCCACCCGTGAGGACTTCTGGGAGCACGTCAACGATGGTACGGTCCTGGTCGACGTGTGGGGGCCGGACTGTCAGCCCTGTCTGGCGCTCGCGCCCCATCTCGAGCAGATCGCTGCCGACCGCGACGACCTCACCGTCGTGAAGCTCGAAGCCCCGAAGGCGCGGCGGGTCTGCATGGACCTGAAGGTCATGGGCCTGCCCACCCTGCTGCTGTTCCGCGACGGCGAGGAGGTCGCCCGGATCACCGACCCCGACCTGGACGCCGCCGCCGTCAAAGGCTGGTTGGCCGAAAACGGGTAAGCACGTTTCATCAACGGAAAGGACATCGCACATGCTGGACGGCAAGAAGGTCATCGCCATCGGCGAACGGGACGGGGTGGGCGGCGAGGCAATCGCTGCCTGCGCGCAGGCGGCGGGGGGCGAGGTCGTCTACACGTCGACCGCCTGCTTCGTCTGAACGGCCTCAGGGGCCATGGACCTGGACACGCAGACCGCGATCAAGCGGCTTGCGGAGGAGCACGGCAGCGACTCGCTGATCGTGCTGCTCGGTGCACCCGACCCGGAGGCGGCGGAGATCGCTGCCGAGACGGTCGTGATCGGTGACCCGAGCTACGCAGGTCCCCTGGCCGAGGCCCAGTTGGGTCTCGCCGTGTACCACGTGTTGGAGCCGGAGATCGCTGCGGCGGTCCCCGACGACGTCTACGACGAGCAGGTCGGCCTCATGGCCGACGTCCTGGACGCGGACGCGGTCACCGCCGCCGTGAGCGGGATGCGATCGCAGACACCCGCGCAGACGTAGTGCCCGCAGACCGGTCGGTGGCCCCCGGGCGCCGTCCCGGGGCCGTGGTGTTCGATGTCGACGGCACGCTGGTCGACAGCGAGCGCCACGGTCACCGGCCGGCGTTCAACGACGCGTTCGCCGAGGCGGCGCTGCCCTACCGGTGGTCCGAGGACGCCTACGCCGACCTGGTCACCACCCCCGGAGGGCGCCGCCGCATCCGCGAGTTCCTGGTCGGGCAGGGCCATCCCGCCGAGGAGGCGGCCGCCCTGGCCGTCGAGCTGCACCAGCGCAAGACCGAGATCTTCATGGACCTGGCGACCGCCGGCCGCATCCCGCCCCGCCCCGGGGTGGCGCGGTTGCTCGACGAGCTCGCCGACGCCGGTGTGCCCCTGGGGGTGGCGACCACGGGCAGCCGCGTGTGGGTCGAGCCGCTGCTGGATCACCTGTTCGGGCTGGCGCGGTTCGAGACGGTGGTGGCCGGCGACGACGTCTCGGCCCTGAAGCCCGATCCGTCGGTGTACCGGGAGGTGCTGCGGCGGCTGGGCGCGGCGGTCGGGTCCGTCGTGGTGGTGGAGGACTCCCACGCCGGAGTGACCGCAGCGGTGGGGGCCGGCCTGCCCTGCCTGGCTGTCGTGAACGACTACACCACCGGGCAGGACTGCGGTGGGGCGGCCCTGGTCGTGGACGGCTTCGGGGGTCCCGGTCGGGCGCGGGTGCTGGACGGCCCCGACGACCTGCTCGACGAGGGGATGGTGACGGTCTCGACGCTGGGGCGCCTGACCCAGACCTAAGCCGACGCGCCGGGCGAACCCGTCGGTGGAGCTCAGCGTCGACGACGTCTGGGCCTTGCGGGCAGCCGTGAAGCGACCGGGTGTCCCTCCGGATTTGTCGCACTGCTGACCAACATCGTGATGTGCTAGCATCAGATGCATGCGCACCACTCTGAACCTGGATGACGATGTCCTGCTTGCCGTAAAAGAACGTGCGCGTCGGGAACGACGGGCCGTCGGCGCGGTCCTGTCCGACCTTGCGCGCCAGGCCCTTACCCGATCGGGCGCTGACCGCCTCGCCGGGGAGACGCGTGGCTTCTACGGATTCGAGCCGCTTCCAAGCCGGGGCCCAGCAGTGTCGAACGCGCTCATCGACCAGCTGCGGGAGGACGAAGCCGATGACGGAGGGTAGCGCCCATGAGGCGCCGCGGCGTGCGCTCCTGGACAGCAACGTTCTGTTGGCTCTGTTGGACAGCGACCACGTCGACCATGACCGTGCCCGGAGCTGGCTTGAATCGGAGATCGAGTCCGGCTGGGCATCCTGTGCGATCACGGAGAACGGGTTCGTGCGCGTCATCAGCCAGCCGCGTTACCCGAGCCCGGTCACGCCAGCCGAAGCAGCCGATCTCCTGGCCGGCGCCACGCAGACCGCGCACCACGAGTACTGGCCCTGCACGGTCAGCATTCTGGATGACGACATCATCGACCGCACCCGGGTGCACGGACCCCGTCAGGTGACCGATGCCTACCTGCTCGCCCTGGCGGTTGCCAACAACGGACGGTTCGTCACCTTCGACCAGTCCATCTCCCTGGACGCGGTGTACGGTGCCACACAATCGAGCCTCGTGACCGTGTGGCCAGTTCCACGGAGCCGACATGGCTCGGGTGGAAGGTCTCGCCGGTAAGGGCGGCTGAACCTTAGATGTCGTAGTACTGGGCGCGGCCATCGCGCCCCTCCCCGCGCTCGTGTGAGCCCAGTGTGAGCCGAAGCGGCACCTCGATGCTGGGGGGGGGCGGCCCCGCCGCCTCTGCAACGCGGAGCACCACTGCGGCCGAGCGAGGCGGCCACCTCCAGGGGGGTGCAGTGGCCCGGCGACGCGGCCAAATGAGTCTCGCTACCGCGCCGTTGCGGCCAGCGCGGCTTGCAGGGTCGCGTCGGACACGGCCGCGCGTCCGCCGAGGGCGACGATGCGGCGCGGATTCAGGCGCTCGAGCTCCGCGAAGACCGTCGCCGGCAGGGTGTCGCGCTGCACCAGCAGGAGGGGACCGTCGGTCGCCGCGGCGGCCGGTCCGCCCGCGAGCGCGTCGGGGAAGTCCGCACCTGTGGCCAGGTACACCACGTCGCTGGCCTCGGGGAAGGCCCACTGGGAGATCTCGCTCGCCGTGGCGAAGCGGTTCTCCCCGGACAGACGGGTGACGGTGGTGGAAAGCAGGCGGAGCACCGACAGGACGGGGTCGGCGACCGCGCCGGGCCCGCCGAGCACGACGATGTGCTCGGGCTGCAGCTGGGCCACAGCCGCCTCCGTGACGTCCGGGAGGCCGTCGGGGTCGGTCAGCAGCAGCGGTGCCCCTTGGATGGCCGCGGTGGCGCCACCCGACAGCGCGTCGGGGAAGTTGCGTCCCGACGCGAGGTAGAGGACCGGCACGGGACCGGTGAAGGTGTCCAGGGCGACGGCCGCCGCGGTGCTGTAGCGGTCGGGGCCGGCGACGCGACGGACGGTCCCGTAGTGGCCGAGCAGCCGCTCCACGCCGCGGGAGACGCTGCCGGTGCCCCCGACGACCACGATCTCCTCGGGGTCCAGGCGCGACAGCTCCGCGGCGGTCGCGGCGGGCAGGGCGGCGGGGTCGGTCAGCAGGACGGGACCACCGGCGACGGCGGCGGCGGGACCCGCGGCGAGCGCGTCGGGGTATGCCCTCCCGGTGCCGACGTACACGCGGGCGACCCCGGGCTCGTGCATGGACGCGCTGATCGTTGCTGCGGTGGCGTACCGGTCGCCCCCGGCGAGTCGGTCGCTGGACGCGGCCTGCGGGCTGTCGTCGGGGTCGGGTTCGGGCTCGGGTTCGGGCTCGTAGGACGGCTCGGGCTCGGGGCTCGGGCTCGGCGTCGGGTCGGGATCTGTGGTGTCGGCCAGCAGCTCGACGGTGGCTGCGGCGTCGACCCTGCCGTGGTGCACCCAGGAGCCGACCGGCACCGCCGTCGACTCCAGCGCGCCGCGCAGGACGTCGACCCCTGGATCCGGGGCGACCGCACGGGCCAGCCCGAGGATGCCGGCCACGACCGGTGCGGCGGCAGAGGTGCCGCAGAACGCCCGGTAGCCACCCCCGCTGACGGCGGCGCCCGCCGCGTGGCTGCAGCCGGGTGCCGCGAGGTCGACCCAGTCGCCGCTGTTGCTGTAGTCCTCTTGCTGGTCGGAGGGCGTGGCGGCGCCCACGCCGATGACGCCCTCGTAGGCGGCCGGGTAGGTGGGAGCGGTGCCGGCGTGGTTGCCCGCCGAGGCCACCAGGGCCACGCCGTTCGCCAGGGCGTAGTCGACCGCCGAGGTGAGGGTGCGCGTGGAGGTGGGGCCCGCCACGCTCATGTTGATGACCGCTGCCCCGTGGTCGGTGGCCCACCGGATCCCCGCCGCCAGGTCGGAGACGTACCCCGCGCCGTTCGCGTCCAGCACCTTGACCGGCATGACCGCGCAGGTCCAGCACAGGCCGGCCACGCCCTGCCCGTTGTCGGTGCGCGCGGCGACGACCGAGGCCACGGCGGTGCCGTGACCGAAGTCGTCGCCGGTCTGGGCCGTGTCGGTCAGCACGTTCCACCCGGTGACGGTGGCGCCGACCAGGTCCTCGTGGCTCGCGTCGACGCCGCTGTCCAGCACGGCGACCACCACCGAGGGGTCACCGGTCGAGGTCGACCATGCCCGCGGGCCCCCCACCTGGCGGATCGCGCCCTGGGAGCCCCACAGCGGGTCGTTGGGGGTGAGGTCCGCGGCCTCGATGCGGGCGTCGTGCTCGGCGTACTCGACCGCGGGATCGGCCTGCAGCGCTCGCAGCGTGCGGTCCATCCCGTCCCGGGGGGTGTGGAGGACCACAGGGTGGTCGCTGCCGGTGTACCCGACGACGATCCGCTCCGGAGCGCGATCCGCGCCGGGCCCGGCGGCGGTCGCCTCCATCGCGCCTGCCGGCACGCCCGTCAGGGTCACCACCGCAACCACCAGCGTCGCCACCGCACCGCGTATCCCCATCAAACCGCGCCTTCTCGTCGTCGACTGTCCCCGGGGTTGTCGGCGGCGAAGACGACCGTCTGTAATGCCGATATGCACATTCCGTGGAGCGCGCCCGGCGGTACAGTCGGGACATGCCCGAGGGCGACACGATCCACCGGTCCGCCCGCACCCTCGGACGGGCCCTGACCGGTGGCACCGTCGGTGCCGTGCAGGCGGACCACCACCGCGCCCGGCACCGGCGCGCGCCTGTACGTCTACGGCCGGGCACGCCGTCCCGGTGCGGGTCGCCCGGCATGGCGCCCGGGCCCGCCTGACGTACTGGTGCCCGGTCTGCCAGCCGCCCGCAGAGTTGGGGGCGGGCCCGCCTGCCGCTACGGTAGACGACGACCCCTGACCGCGAGCGACGAGACCTGACCCATGTGTGGACTGTGCGGCGAGGTGCGCGTCGACGGGGCGGTGGCCGACACCCAGGCGGTCCAGCGGATGGCGACGACCATGCGCGACCGTGGACCTGACGGCACCGGGCTGTACGCGCAGGGCCCGGTGGCGATGGGGCACGCCCGCCTGAAGGTCGTGGACCTGTCCAGCAAGGCCGCCCAGCCCATGGTCGACGCCGAGCTCGGCCTGACGATGGTCTTCAACGGGCTCATCTACAACTACGAGCAGCTGCGGGGGGAGCTCGCCGAGAAGGGCTACCGCTTCTTCTCCACCGGCGACACCGAGGTGCTCATCAAGGCCTACGACGCGTGGGGGGAGGGCTTCGTCGACCGGCTCCAGGGGATGTTCGCCTTCTGCCTCGCCGAACGCGACACGGGGCGCGTCGTGTTCGGCCGTGACCGGCTCGGCATCAAGCCGCTGTATCTGGCCGAGTCGCCGGGGCGCATCCGCTTCGCCTCCACCCTGCCGGCACTGCTCGCCGGCGGCGGTATCGACACCGACATCGACCCGGTGGCGCTGCACCACTACCTCACGTTCCACGCGGTCGTCCCCGCCCCCCACACCATCCTGAAGGGCGTGCGCAAGCTCCCACCGGCCACCCTGCTCGTGGTCGAGCCCGACGGGCGCCAGCACCGCACGACCTACTGGCGGCCGAGCTTCACCCGTGACCCCGCCCACGCCGGCTGGACCGAACGCGACTGGGAGGACGCCATCCTCGCGTCGCTGCGCCTCGCCGTGGAGCGCCGACTGGTGGCCGACGTGCCGGTCGGCGCGCTGCTGTCGGGGGGGCTCGACTCCAGCCTGATCGTGGGCCTGCTCGCGGAGGCGGGGCAGTCAAGCCTGTCGACCTTCTCGGTGGGCTTCGAGTCTGTCGGCGGCGAGCAGGGCGACGAGTTCAAGTACTCCGACGCGGTCGCCCGCGAATACGGCACGGACCACCACCAGATCCGGGTGTCGACCGAGCGCATGCTGCCCGCTCTGGGGGACGCCATCTCGGCGATGAGCGAACCGATGGTCAGCCACGACGCGGTGGGCTTCTATCTCCTGTCCCAAGAGGTTGCGAAGACCATCAAGGTGGTCCAGTCCGGCCAGGGGGCCGACGAGGTGTTCGCCGGCTACCACTGGTACCCGCCCATGCTGGCGTGCCCGCCCGACGAGCTCGGGCTGGAGACCTACCAGGCGGCGTTCTTCGACCGTCCCCACGCCGAGATGGACGCGGTCGTGACCGACGACTACCGCCTCGGCCGTGACGCCTCCACGCAGTTCGTCGAGCAGCACTTCCGCGCCGAGGGGGCCGAGACCGCCGTGGACCGGGCCCTGCGGCTGGACTCGACGATCATGCTCGTCGACGACCCCGTGAAGCGGGTGGACAACATGACGATGGCCTGGGGCCTTGAGGCCCGGGTGCCGTTCCTCGACCACGAGCTCGTCGAGCTGGCGGCGGCATGCCCCCCCGAGCTGAAGGTCGCCCAAGGCGGCAAGGGCGTGCTGAAGGAGGCTGCCCGGCGGGTCATCCCGGCCGGGGTCATCGACCGGCCGAAGGGCTACTTCCCGGTCCCGGCGCTGAAGTTCCTGCGCGGGCCCTATCTCGACCTGATCCGCGGGGCGCTCACCGCGCCCGCCGCGACGCGGCGCGGCCTGTTCCGGACCGACTACGTCAACCGCCTGGTCGACGACCCGCAGTCGGATCTCACCCCGCTGCGGGGCAACAAGCTCTACCAGCTCGGCGTCCTGGAGCTGTGGCTCCAAGCGCACGGAATCTGACGCGACGCCGCCCAAGCGCTCGAGGACCCCCATGACGAAGCGCTACGACCCCCGCGTTCGGCGGGCCGACAGCCTGTCCACGCGCAGCTGGGGCCACCCGACCGACCGTGACACCGCCCACATGGCGCCCAACGTGGCGCTGGACTGCGGTTGGGGTCGCCTCCTGTTCGGGCAGACCTTCGCCGACCACGATGCGCTGGAGTCCGCCCTGCACGCGGAGGCGGCCGGACGGCGAGACATCGCGTTGTACCTGCGCGACGCGCACGTGTTCGTCTCCCGGGCACCCGACGAGCTCTTCATCGATCCGTCGCTCACCTACCGGCTCTGGCTGCACCGGTACCGTCCGGCGCGCGAACCCGTCCGCGGCGTCATCGTGCGCAAGATGCGCACGCAGGCCGATGCGGACGCGACCAACCGCCTCTACGCGCTGAACGGCATGGTGATGGCGGACCCGGCGATCATGTGGGCCAACCAGCGCACCCCCACCTTCACCTACCTGGTCGCCGAGGACGCCGACACGCACGACATCATCGGGACGGTGACCGGCGTCGACCACGCGCAGGCCTTCCGCGACCCCGAGTCGGGTTCCAGCCTGTGGTGCCTGGCGGTCGACCCGCAGGCGGGCAAGCCGGGCGTGGGCCAGGCGCTGACCCGCACGCTGGCCGAGCGCTACCAGGCGCGGGGACGCGCCTACATGGACCTGTCGGTGATGCATGACAACCAGGCCGCCATCGGCCTCTACGAGAAGCTCGGCTTCGAGCGCGTGTCGGTGTTCCTGGTCAAGCGCAAGAACCCCATCAACGAGCCGTTGTTCGTCCCCGTGGCGCCGGAGGAGGGCCTCAACCCCTACGCCAAGATCATCGCCGACGAGGCGCGCCGGCGGGGGATCACCGTCAGGGTGCTCGATGCGGAGCAGGGCTACCTCGCCCTGGCGCACGGGGGGCGCGAGATCATCACGCGGGAATCGCTCTCGGAGCTCACCAGCGCGGTCGCCATGAGCCGCTGCGACGACAAGCGCGTGGCGCGCGACCTGCTGGCCCAGGCCGGGCTGCGCGTCCCCCGGGGCAGGGTGGCCACGTTCGATGACGCGGACGACGAGTTCCTCGACGAGGTCGGTGAGCTGGTCGTCAAACCCGCACGTGGGGAGCAGGGAGCCGGGGTGACCGTGGGCGTCCGCGACGCCGAGCAGCTGCATGCCGCCATCGAGGCGGCGCGACCGCACTGCCCCCGGGTGCTGCTCGAGGAGTACGTCGAGGGCGAGGACCTGCGGGTCGTCGTCATCGACCACGAGGTCGTGGCCGCGGCCGTCCGCCGGGCCGCGCAGGTCGTCGGCACCGGTCGGCTCTCGATCGAGGGGCTCATCGAGACGCAGAGCCGCCGCCGGGCCGCGGCCACCGACGGGGAGTCGAGCATCCCCCTCGACGAGCACACCGCCGCCACGGTCGCGGCAGCCGGCTACGAGCTGTCCGACACCCTCCCCGAGGGGGAGACCCTGCGGGTGCGGGGCACCGCGAACCTGCACACCGGGGGCACCATCCATGACGTGACGCAGCGCTTGTCACCCGAGATCGGCGAGGCCTGCGTGCAGGCGAGTCGGGTCCTGGACATCCCCGTCGTCGGGCTCGACCTGCTGGTCCCGTCCCCGGAGGACCGCGAGCACGTGTTCATCGAGGCCAACGAGCGGCCCGGCCTGGCCAACCACGAGCCGCAGCCCACGGCGCAGCGTTTCGTCGACCTGCTGTTCCCGAGGACGAGGACCCCGGCCTAGCGTCGTGTCACGACGTGGCGGCCACGGCCGGCTCCGGTTGCATCTCGGTCAACGCCGCGATCATGTGGGCGAACTCCTCGTTGTTGGGCGCAACGGCGGGTTCGGCGTCGGGGACCGACTCAAGCACCCGCAAGAAGCGCTCCAGCGAGGTGCCGTTGGCGGCGGGCAGGTGCGAGGACAGGATCCGGTCGGGCCGGAGGCGGCGGACGCCCTCGAGCACGTGGCCGAACCGCTGGCGGTCCAGCAGGTGGGCCCACGGCGAGTCTGCGGTCGCCCAGGCCTGCATGCCGCCGGCCAGCACGTCCTCCGGCACGTCCGCGGCATCCTGGGTCGACTCGGGCAGGAGCGCCCCGAAGGAATCCACCGAGAACAAGGCACCGGTCGCCTCGTCGAGCAGTCCGGTCGACATGGGGTTGTCGTACAGCGGCGGCGCCACGGCCCGCAGCGTGCGGTCACCAACGGCAAGCCGATCACCCGCCCGGATGGCGTGCACCCGGTCGAGTGGCACCGGCCACCACGACGCCATCCGCATCGCGCTCATGGCGTGGGTCACCAGCCGGGCGTGCGGGGCCAGCTCCAACACCTGCTGGAGGCTGCCGGTGTGGTCGGCGTCGTCGTGGGTCAGCCACACCCACCGCAGCGCGTGCGGGTCGATGATCGAGGAGAGCGCGTCGACGAACGCCTCACTGTCGGCGCCCATCCCGGCGTCGATCAGCACCGGCTGCTCGGCGAGCAGGACGTAGGCGTTGACGGGCAGCACCCCGATGCCCGGCAGCGGGACGGTGGTCGGGAGGACATGGACGTCGGGCCCGGCCTGGTAGGGGGCGTCCATCATCGGCCTCCCGCGGTGGGTTCGCGCATCTGGCTCATCAGGTACCTCCTGGTGGTGGAATAGCTTCCACTCCAAGAGGCGTTCGTTCGCGGCTGCTCCCGTTCACTCAGGACTGAACGATCCAGCGAACGTCGTCCCCGTCGTCGGGCTCGTAGGCGCAGTACAGGCCGGTGCGCAGTTGGCGGTCGAGCACGGTGCCCGCCTCGGGCAAAGCCTCGTGCAGGGCGGCGGTCGCCGCCCGCAGCGCCCTCGTGACGTTGACGCGCGCGCGCTCGGCCGCAGAGGACGCCCGGCGGGCGCGCCCGCCCAACCCGAACGCCTGCGCGAGCTCGCCCACGAGCTGGTCGAGCTCCGCCTGCAGGGTCTCGGCGCGCTCCTCGGCGCCCATCGCCAGGGCGTCGTCGATCTGCTCCCGCAGCACCTCGATGCGGTGGCGATAGGCGGTGCGGGCTTTGGCGTCGACCAGCTCGCCGGCGTCTCCCAGGTGACGCCGGTCAGGGGCCGCCTCGCCGACGGCCACCCCCTCGACGGCCACCCCCTCGACCCGGTCCACGAGGTCGAGGGCGTGGCGTTCGACGCCGGGGTTGCGCAGCAGCTCGCCGAGGTACCGCAGGCCCTTGGTGTCCCGCATCCGTGCGCGCGTGTCGCCGCACCCGGCCACCCAGCACCGATCCTGCCGCATGAGGGTCGCCGTGCGCGCCGCGCCGCCGGTGGGGACCGCTACACCCAAGCGCTCGAGCAAGGCGACATCGTCGGCGGACAGGACCACATCCAGACCGGCCAGCGCCGCGGCCGCCCGGCCCGCCTCCACCCTGGCGGCCGCCCGGTCGTCCGCCTGATCGTGGAGGCGCGCGAGGTCGAGCAGCAGCGTGGCACGCAGCAGTGGCACACCGGTGGGCGGCAGACCGTCCAGCGCGGTCTCCATGGTGGCGATGGCCGCGGGGACGGCCCCGGCGGCGGCGAGCACGCGGGCGTGCGCCGCCGCGACTCGGGCCTGCAGGCCGGGCACGTCGAGGTCCGCCGCGCGGACGACCAGGTCGTCGCAGGAGGCGACTGCCGCATCGAGGTCGCCGACATCGAGCTCGGTGTCCACGAGCACGGTGAAGAGCTCGGCGGCTCGAAGGCGGTCGTCGCCGACCGCTCGCAGGCCCCGGGCGGCGGTGGCGCGCGCGAGGTCGTGATCGCCGCGGGCCAGGTGGAGGCGAGCGGCGGGCAGCAGCGCCTGGAGGTGGCCGTCCTTGCCGAGCAGCAGCATCTCGGCGTCCGCGAGGCGGCCTTGGTGGATGCGCAGCTCCGCCAGGGCGATGGCCGGATGCCAGCTGGGCAGGCCCATGCAGGATTCGAAGGCCTCCATGGCGCGGATCAGGACGGTCTCGGCCTCCCCCCAGCGGCCCAGCTCGCACAGCGCCGTGGCGTGCACGCTGTCGCAGTGGTTGCCGAGGACCACCGGCACGCCCGGGGACTCGCCGATCAGCCCTCGGCGGCGCAGGACGTCGGCCCACGAGCCGGCCCGGTCGAAGTCGGCGGCGTAGTAGCAGGCGGTCAGGAACGAGCAGACGGACTTGCCGGCAGCCTCCTCGTCGTCGGCAGGGCCGCAGACCAGGGCCATGGCCTCGTCGAGCAGCGCCATGCCCCGCGCCAGCCTCCCGGCCTGCACGTGGGCCAGGCCGGCGTCGGCCAGGGCCTTGCCCTCGAGGTTGACGTCGCCGAACTGCCGGGCGCGGTCCAGGGCGAGCTCTGCACGGGCGAGCAGCACGTCGGGGTCGTCGACATCGCAGCCCAGCGCCGCCACCGCCACCCAGCCCTGCTCGACGCACGGTGGCTCGTCCTCGAGCAGGCGGGTCGCCCGGGCGAACCAGGCCCGGGCCGCGGTCAGGTTGCCCATCGCGTGGGCGTACAGGTCACCGAGGCGGGCGCAGGCCAGCGCGGCCTGCCGCCGGTCGCCGGCGGCGGTGAACTCGCGGATCGCGGCAGACAGGTGCGCCGCTGTCTCCTCGACCGCTCCCGTCCTCATCGGTGCTTCCAGCAGCTGCGGCTGCGGAACGGCCTCGTCGCCAGTCGTTGCCACCTGACCGCCTTCCGGGAACTCCTCCGGACGAATGATAGTGCCCGCCCGGGGACCGAGCCTGCGTGACGTGGGGGAGGACGCGGCGGTCGTCTATCGTGGGTCCCGGCCCGGCGGGACCTTCTGCCGGGCCGATCGCACGCCGGAGGAACGATGAGCCCGAAGCTGTTGCCCGTGGACATGCACTACGTGCGAGACGTGCTCGTGCGTCTGCTGCGCACACCGAGCCCGTCGGGGCGGACCGACGAGGTCATGCACCTGATCGGCCAGGAGCTCGCCACCCTGGGGATCCCCTTCCAGCTCACCCGCCGTGGCGCCCTGATCGCCAACCTCACCGGCGAGCAGGACAGCCCCGACCGCGCCATCGTCGTGCACTCGGACACGATCGGCTGCATCGTCAAGCGCCTCAAGGCCAACGGCCGGCTGCAGGTCTCACCCATCGGGACCTTCAGCGCGCGTTTCGCCGAGGGGGCCCGGGTCCTGGTCCTGGGCGACGACCCCACCCAGTGCTTCACCGGCACGATCCTGCCGCTAAAGGCCAGCGGGCACACCTTCGGTGACGAGGTCGACACGCAGAAGGTCGCCTGGGAGCAGGTCGAGGTCCGCGTCGACGAGCTGGTGGACAGCGCCGCCGACCTCGCGGCGTTGGGCATCCAAGTGGGTGACTTCGTGGCGCTGGAAGCCGAGCCCGTGGTCACCGGCTCCGGCTTCGTGAAGTCCCGCCACCTCGACGACAAAGCGGGTGTGGCGGCGGCGCTCGGAGCGTTCAAGAGCGTCGTGGAGCACGACCTCGTGCTGCCCGTGAGCGTCCACCTGCTGGTGACCATCGCCGAGGAGATCGGCCAAGGCGCCAGCCACGGGCTGCACGCCGACGTGGCCGAGATGGTGTCGCTGGACAACGCGGTCGTCGCACCCGGCCAGTACTCCAAGGAGACCGGCGTCAACGTCGCCATGCAGGACTCCTCCGGGCCGTTCGACTACCACCTGACCCGCAAGATCCTGCGACTCTGCGCCGAGCTGGGCATCCCGGCGCAGCGTGACGTCTTCAACTACTACCGCTCCGACATCGCCGCCGCCATGGAAGCCGGCGCGGAGACCCGTGCCGCGCTCATCGGGTTCGGCGTGGATGCGAGCCACGGCTACGAGCGCACGCACCTGGACGGAATCCGCAACTGCGCCGAGCTCGTCACGGCGTACCTGCAGACCCCTCTCACGTTCGCGTGGGACGAGAGTCCCCGCGGCGCGCTGGAGAACTTCCCCACCCAGGAGCAGGTCGAGCGTATCCGGTGACCGCGGGCCCACCTGCCCCCCAGGCCGCTATCCGAAGGGCCAGGGGGTGGGTGGGGCGACGACGATGACGCGTCCGGTGGGGCTGGTCCAGGTGACGGTGCCGGTGGTGTGGTCAAGGGTGGCGGTCCAGTCCTTGTCGTGGAGCTTGTGGTGGCCGGGGCACTCGGGCAGGGTGTCGTTGAGGTCGGTGGTGTGGGTTTTGACCCATGGGGTGATGTGGTGGGCTTGGGTCCAGGCGGGGGGCCGGTCGCAGTCGGGACCGCGGCAGTGCACGTGCATGGCGTGCAGGACGGTGCGCAGCCAGGCGGGCAGGGTGCGGTGCTTGCTGCCGACGTTGACGGCCCGCCAGGGCCCCAGGGTGAGCACGGCCATGATCGTCGCGGCGGGCACGAGGCCGCGCACGGTCGTGGGACTGACCGGCACCCCCGACCCGAACCGGGGCGGGCGCCGCGGCGGGGGCGGTCTTGCCGAACCGGGCGGGTCCGCGCCGGAGGAGGCGCCCTGGCCGGGGCCGGCCGGCTGCCCCGGTGCACCGGTGCTGGCCTCGCCGGCATCCGCCTCGCCGATATCCGCCTCGCCGGCATCCGCCTCGCCGGCATCCGCCTCGCCGGCAGCCGCCTCGCCGGCAGCCGCCGCGGGGTCGGTCCCGGGCGTGCCGGCACCCGCCGCCGTGCCGTCGGGCTCGTCTGGTCCGCCCGTGGCCGGCGCATCCGCCCCGGTGCCCGCGGTGTCGGCTGGCCCGTCCGTGGCGGGCTCGGCGTCGGCGGCCGGCTCGGGATCGGTGTGGGGGGCCGGCTCGGGGTCGGTGTGGTCTGGGGCGGGAGTGTCGGTGAGGCCGGGCAGGTCGATGCCCAGCCAGGCGGCGAGGTCGGCCAGGGTGATCGCGGCGGCGGGGT
>JBBDQS010000125.1 GCA_040905805.1 Egibacteraceae bacterium
ACAGATATGTCGCCGAGACCCCATCTACCGGCCGGTAACCCGGGGGTGGACCCGACGATCTACGAGATCCGGGCCGTGAGCAGGCGTGCGGGTAGCCCCGGTACCGCGAGGGTCGAGGGCTGCCTCGAGCCACGCGAGCACGTGGACGCCGGCGGTTGGCGCCGGCAACCCTGAAGGTGCGGCGGATACTCCCAAGGCTTTGAGCCAGGGATGCCTACTTCGGCGTGCCGCTGATGGCGTCCTCGTCAGCAATGGAACTGGACCGGTGGCTTGTCGGATCGCTTGGGGCGGCTGAAGTCGGAGATGCAGCCTTCTGGTTGTCTTGGGTTGCGGGCTGCCAACGGTCTACAGGGCCGTCCTGGGATGACAGCGGCGGGGGTTTTGTGGGGCTGGCAGGGATCGAACCCACGGCCAACCGGTTATGAGGTGGCGGCCACTGAGCTGAGCGCTGTGCTCACCTGCGGAAAAGCTGATTGTGAAGGAACGAAACCCGCGTAGATATCCGCTCGCTCATCCGGTCATCATGGGGCCCACGAATAGGGGCACACGATGAGCACCGTATCCGTAGATGATCCGTCACGGCATCACCGGGCCAACCCTGCCTACCAGCCAAACGCTGTGATATGATGCTGCCACAGCTAACACAGTAGCCCGGTGGGAGACGCGATGAGCGATCCGGTGACCGACATCCTCGAACACGGCAGCGACACACAACGGGCGGCGCTGCGCAGTTTCGCCGCCGCGCTCACCGACGCGGCCGCCGCCGCGGCCGCCCCCGCCGAGCCGCGGCCGGGCCTGGGCGACCCGCCCACCGCCGAGGAGGTCGCCGGCGCGGTGCGCCGCAACCACGAGCGTGTGTGGCGCTTCCGCGAGCAGCTGTACGACCGCGCGCTGTCATACCGGGAGGCCGCCCGGCGCCTTGGCGTGTCCACCAACCAGATCACCAACCTTGTGCGCACCGGCGACCTGCTCGCCATCGACGGCCCCGACGGCCCGCGGCTGCCCGCCTGGCAGTTCAACCCCGACACGCGCCGCGGGCGCCTCGACGGCATCCGCCACGCCACCACGGTGTTCTGTGGCCGCGTCTTGGGGCTGTCCGCTTGGATGACCACCCCCAGCCAGGCGCTCGGCGGCCGCACCCCCGCCGACGCGCTCGCCGACGGCGACGTCGATCACGTCGTCGCCCTCGCCGACTACACCTAACCCGGCTGCGCACATGCCCGGGCCCCCACCGGATCCCGATACGGCCACGCTACCGGACCCACCGGACCGGCCGGCCCGCGACCACCCAACCCCCGTCGACCTCGGCGGGGTCGCGCTGTGGCGCATCTGGCACCCCACCGTCCACACGCCTGCCGCGACGACGCTGCGCACCTACGGGCCGCTGCACCGCTTCGACCCGCACCCGCCGCCGGCCCGCGACCACGCCCCGCGCGGGCCCTACGCGTGGTACGGCGCCTTCCTGTTCGACACCGCCGTGTGCGAGCGTCTCGCCCGCGGCGCACCCGTCGTCGACGTCTGCCCCGGACTGCGTGCCACCCTCGTCGCCACCGCTCCCGCCACCGCCGTGCACGACCTCACCGACGCGCAGACCTGCGCAGCTCTCGGCGCCGACCCCGCCCTCGGAGACGACCGCGCCCCCGACGCCTACACCCGCACCCAATGGTGGGCCCGACACCTGCACCCCACCCCCCGCGTGGGGGGACTGCGCTACTGGTCCGCCCGCCACCGCGGGGCCGACGACCGCCGCCAGGGCATCAACATCGTCCTGTGGCGCAAACGTGCGCTGCGCCAACCCCTCCACCAGCACCGCCTCATCGACGACGTGCTGTGGCCCCACATGATTGTCGCGCTCGACCGCGTCGGCGTCGCCGCCAACCGCATCCCCGCCTGTCCGCGCTGCTGACCGTCCAGGCCGCCGCGGCCGCGGTCGACGAAAGCCTGGCACACCGCGTTCGCCTCCCTACTGCTCGAGGCGGGACACGACGCCGTGCACATAGCCGATCTCGACCTTCGTGGGGCTCCCGACGACGCGGTCCTCTGTCCAGCCGACGACCACAGGGCACCAGGGCGACAGACCAGATCTCATGGCACCAGCGGGGAACTCTGGTGGCCGTCAACGGGGAGACTCGTGTCCGCCTACGGGGAGGATCTCATGGCCGCCGACACTCGAGCGCGATTGTCGTGAGGGTTCAGCCCATGCCGGTGGGGGCGGGACTACAGATGCCGGTGCCCCCCGGAGGGTTGTGAAGGCCACTTGAACCGTCGGAGTCCGGCGATCTCCGAGGGTTGCTGGAAACCGCCGAGCCCTTGGAGTCCGGCGGATCCCCCAAGGTTGCACCGCCCGAGCGAAGGTCTGGGGATCAGCCGATACGCAAGGGTTTGCAGTCACGCCGTGGTCACCGCCGGAAGAGCGGCCGGGCCATTCACATGGCCCGATGCCGGCCTGTCGGACCGTTGCGCCAGTGTGCCGGCTCTACCGCTGGAGCAGGGTGTGGAGCGTGGTGAGCAACGCTCCCGCGGTGAACGGTTTCGCGAGGAAGTGTTCAACGCCCAGGTTGGTGGCCCTGGCGACCTCGCGACTGACGATGAGCCCGGTGACGGCGATCACGGGAAGGTCGGCCCGGTGCTCGAAGAGCGCCTGGATGGTAGCCGGGCCGTCCATCTGGGGCATCATCATATCGACGATCACGGCGGCGACGTCGTCAGCACGCTGCTTGAACAACGGGACGGCCTCCATTCCGCCACTGGCCTCGATGACCCGGTATCCGGCGGTTTCGAGCGTCCGGCGGGTCGCGCTGCGAACGTTCCCCTCGTCATCGATGAGGAGCACGACTTCGCCGTTCCCGTGGGGGAGCGAAGCCCCGTCGCCGTCGAGGCGCGCGATGACGTCCGGCGGGTCAGCGACGGGAACGTAGACGTCGAAGGTGCTGCCGGTGTCCGGTTGGCTGGTGATCTGGAAGAAGCCGCCGTGGCTGCGGACGATGCCGCGGGAGGTGGACAGGCCGAGCCCGGTCCCTTCGCCGTGGGTCTTGGTGGTGAAGAAGGGCTCGAAGATTCGATCCATCGTCGCCTGGGCGATGCCGGTGCCGTCGTCTTCGACGCGGATCCGGACGTAGCGCCCCGGCTCGGCTTGTTGGTCGCGAGTGGCGTAGTGGTCACCGACGGTGATGTTGTCGATGCTGAGGCGCAGTGTGCCGCCGTCGGGCATGGCGTCGCGGGCATTGATGCACAGGTTCATCACTACCTGGTGCAGCTGGGTGGGATCGCCGTTCACCGGCCACACCTCGATGCCGGTCTCCCGCTGGATGCAGATGTTCTTCGGGAACATCGTGCGCACCATCAGGGCGACGTCGTCGAGGAGACCGTTGAGGTCGAGCTCGCGCTGATGCCCGCCCACCCCGCCGGCGAACGAGAGCACCCGGCGGACCATCTCCGCGCCTCGGTCGGCGCACTGCTTGATGACCTCGAGCATCCTGGAGGCGGCGGCATCATCGTCGGACACTTCGAGCACCTCGACGGCGAGCATGATCGGAGCGAGCACGTTGTTGAGGTCGTGGGCGATCCCACCGGCCAGCGTGCCGAGGC
>JBBDQS010000126.1 GCA_040905805.1 Egibacteraceae bacterium
ACCCCGCACCAGAAATTGCCGCTCAAGCCCTCAACCGACCTGCGGAACGTGAGACCGGGTGGGCGCCTACCGGATCATCTATGAACTGCGCGGCACGAGCGCGGTCCGCGTGGTCGCCATCCGCCACCGCCGGCTCAGCCGTTTCCTCTCGGCGCGCTCGGGGGTCGCTGCTGTTGGTCGAGGCGCTCGCGGATCTCGGACCGCAGGCCACATCGTCGAGGCGCAAGAACGATGCTGCCACTGGTGACGACGTCACACGCTCGGGGCAGGCTTGTCCCATGACCGAGAGGCCAGCTGTCCAGCCTGGCGACCGGTTCATCGACGCGGCGGGTGACGCCGCAGCGGTGCATCGCGTTCGCGCCATCCTGACCGACCTCGCCGAGCAGGGCTCCAGCCTGTGGGGGCGGTTCAACGCCGGACGCGACGACCAGCTCTGGCACCACGAGTCGTTGGCGCGGGTGGCGGAATCAAGCCATGGGGACAGCGGGCGGGCGCGTGAGCTCGTGCGCACGGCAGGTCTGCGGCCACAGGCGGACGCATGAGCAGCCGATCTGCACGGACTGATCGGGTCAGCGGGGTCCTGCTGGGCCTGGCCGCCGGCGATGCGCTGGGGGCCGGCTACGAGTTCACCACGCCGGCCCCGGACGCCGAGATCGCCATGCTCGGCGGGGGCCAGTTCGCCTGGGAGCCCGGCGAGTGGACCGACGACACGCAGTTGGCGGTCTGCATCGCCGAGGTCACCGCGACCGGCGAGGTGGACGTGAACGCCATCGCCCAGCGGTTCCTGGACTGGTACGCCGGCGGGCCCAAAGACGTCGGTGTGCAGACCCGCTCGGTGTTGGGTCGGGCCGGGGGACACGCGGACCGCCTGGCCGACGTCGCCGCCGAGCACTTCGCCGCCAACCCCCGAGGCGCTGCGGGCAACGGCAGCCTGATGCGCACCGCACCGATCGCGTTGGCCCATCTGGGCGATGACGACGCCATCGCCGCCGCGGCCATGGCCGTGTCGGGGTTGACCCACGGGGACCCGCTGGCCGGCGAGGCGTGCGTGCTGTGGTGCATCGCGATCGACCGTGGCGTGCGCGAGGCGCGCCTGGACGGCATCGACGACGGGCTCGCGCTGCTGCCCGCCGACCGGCGGGGGTTCTGGTCGCAGCGCATCACCGAGGCGCGCACCCGGCCGCCGGCGACGTTCACACCCAACGGGTTCGTGGTCACCGCGCTGCAGGCGGCCCTCGCCGCGATCACCCAGACCCCGATCCCCGACGATGCGCCGTGGCGTCACCTGCCCCTGGCCCTGGAGGCCGCGGTGCGCATCGGCCACGACACCGACACGGTCGCCGCGATCGCCGGCGGCCTGCTGGGCGCGCGCTGGGGCGGGTCGGCGCTGCCGTTCGCGTGGCGGCGGCTGCTGCACGGCTGGCCCGGCTACCGCGCACGCGATCTCGTCCGCCTCGCGGTGCTCACCGCCGGCCGCGGCCGCCCCGACGACGCCGGGTGGCCCTCGGCGGACAGCCTCGCCGGGTACTACCAGCACGCCGGCCACCCGACGTTCGCGGTGGCGCTGCCCGACGACCCGGGCCTCGTCGTGGGCAACGTCGCGGGCCTGCCCGCGGCCGACATCGACGCGGTGGTGTCGCTGTGCCGGGTCGGTCGCACCTTCGCCCCGCCCGACGTCGAACATCTCGAGCTGCATTTCATCGACACCCCGGGCGCCAACACCCACCTGCGCCACGTCGTGGCCGACACCGCCGCGGGCATCCTCGCCCTGCGCGAGGAGGGCAAACGGGTGTTCCTGCACTGCGTCGCCGGGCAGAGCCGCACCCCCGCGGTCGCCGCGGCCTACCTGCGCCTGCGCCTGGGGATCTCCGGGAAGGAGGCGCTTGGCCGCATAGGCGACGTGCTGTACCACTACCAGCACAACCACGAGCTCATCGATGTGGTGCGGTCGCTGCCCCAGCAGCGCGACTCCAACAGCTGAGGCCTGGCCGTTCTTGGTCTGGTGCCCGGCGGCAGTCACACCCATGGGAGACAATGGGGTTAGAGTCGGCAGATCATCGTCTGCCATGTCGTGATCTGCCGTAGTACGGCCCGGGGACCGGTGACCAGCCCGTCGCACCAGGATTGGTCGGTCACTCACCGGCGGGAAGGTGTGGCTACGGGATCGGTATGGCCTGCGGCTCGTGCGCGAGGGCTGCCAGCACCTCGCGTTTGCCCTGCGCCACATCGTCGAGGTCCAGCTCGACGGCGCCGGCGGCGGTGAGGAACACGAACACGACGCGGGCGACGGGTTCGCCGGTGGCGAGCTCGACGGCGAGGGCGTAGGCGCCGCCCTGAGCGCGGTAGGTCACCATGCGCCGGTCGAGGTCGGCGGTGGACGAGGCGGTCTTGTAGTCCACGACCACGAGGCCGGCCGCGGTGCGGTACAGCAGGTCGATGTAGCCCTCCAGGGTGCGGTCGCCGACGGGGGCGGCCACGTAGGTCTCCCGCCACCGCGGGCACCCCAGCGCCTCGCGCACCGACGGCGCGGCCAGCGCAGAGCGGGCCAGCCGGGCGATGTCGGCCTCCCGACCGGGCACGCCCTCCGCGGCGGCCTGCGCGGCGGCGGTCTCCTCCAGCCCCTCGCCCGTCGCGAGGTCGATGGTCTGCAGCACCGCGTGGACCGCCCGGCCGATCGCGGTGCCGTAGCGGCCCTTCTGCCAGGGCGGCAGCTCGAGGTCGCGGGGCGCCTTGGCGGCGCCAGCGGCGGTCTCGCTGGCCTCGGCGGTGGCCTCGGCGGTCTCGCTGGCCTCGGCGGTGGCCTCGGCGGTGGCCTGGGCGGTCTCGGTGGCCTCGGCAGCCTCGTCCCCCCCGGCCTCCTCGAGACCCTCGGCCTCGCCGTCCACGGCCGGCGCCGCGCCCAGCAGCGCGACGTCGGAGGCACCCACGCTGCGCCACCGCCCGCTCGCCCCCAGGGCCGCGAACCGCTCCGCCTCCCACGCGGCGAGCTCGGGCAGCCGCTCGGGCTGCATCGGGCTGGCGGGCCGGCTGACCGCCGCGCCGTCCGCGGACACCTCGGGCAGGTCGAGGTCGGCGCAGGCGCCCGCGACGAGCTCGGCGTTGGTGCATCTGCTGGTGTCGGCCGGTGGGTTCTTGCGCTGCCTGCGGTGCAGCGACACGACCAGGTGGTCCTTGGTGCGGGTGCAGGCGACGTAGAGCAGGCGCAGGCGCTCGTGGAAGTCCATCTGCTCGTCGATCGGCTTGAACGCCTCGAACTCGGGTGTGACCAGACCGGTGCCGACCTTCAGGCCCACCGGCCCGCCGGGGGGGAACGCGACCTCGACACGTGAGCGCACGCCGCGGGAGGCGGTGGTCATGCCCGACAGGATCGTGATCGGGAACTGCAAGCCCTTGGCGGCGTGGATGGTCATGATCCGCACCGACTCGTCGTCGGTCTCGGGCAGGATCGTCTCGGCGACGCGGGCGCTCTCCGAGGCCTGCAGGCGCGCCCACTCCAGATACTCGCGCAGCGTGCCGCCCTCGGCCTCGCTCCACGCGCGCGCCTGGTCGATGACGAAGCGCAGGCGCCGCCACAGGTCACGGGGGCGCCCTGCGGCATAGCCGAGCTCGAACAGCCGCCGGTCGCGGACGATGCGGTCGGCCAGCTCGGCGGGGGCCAACCACGCCACCTCGGCGTGAAGGGCCTTGAGATAGCCCATGGCGGCCGCGACGGGGTGGCCCGCGTCCAGGTCGGCGGGCGGATCGGCCAGCAGATGCCACACCCCGCCGTGGCGCACCTTGTAGGTGAACAGGTCGTCGTCGCCGCAGCCGAACACCGGCGAGCGCAGCGCGGTGACCAGGGCGAGCTGGTCGGTGGGATCGGCCAGCGCGCGCAGGGTCGCCATGAGGTCGCGCACCTCGCGGGTGGCGTAGACCAGCGAGCTGGCCTCGGCCCGGTAGGCGACGTTCCGGGCGTCAAGGGCCAGCTCCAGCGCGGCCAGCGACGTGCGCGCCGGCAGCAGGATCGTGATGTCGCCGGGGGTGGCAGGGCGCCAGCGCTCGGTGCCGTCGGGATCGCGATAGCTGACCTGCCAGCCCAGCGCCGCCACGACCGCGCCGGCCACGTCGGCGGCCTCGCGCTCACGCACCTCGTCGGCCGTGAAGCCCGCGGGGTGGGCGGCGGCGCCAAGCACCGCCACGGGCGGGCCGACCGGCGGGTCGGTGCGCGCCGGGGCGGGATCCAGCGCCTGGTACGCGGGCTGGGAGCCCGGCTCGTGGGTGATGAGCTGGGCGAAGACGTCGTTGACCCAGCCGATGAGCGCGGGGCTCGCGCGGAAGTTCGTCGTCAGCGCGACGGGCTCGCCGAACACGTCGCGGGCGGCCAGGAACAGCTCGATGTCGGCGCGGCGGAACCGGTAGATGGACTGCTTGGGGTCGCCGACGAAGAACAGCCGGCCGGCCTCCACGCCGGTGTCGCGCCAGGCCTTGCCGGCCGCGTCGGGGTCGGCGGAGGCGATCAGCACCGCGAGCTCGATCTGGATGGGGTCGGTGTCCTGGAACTCGTCGAGCAGCAGCCGCTGGTAGCGTCGGCGCAGCCGGGCGCGCACGGCGACGCCGTGGGGGCCGCGCAGCACATCGCGGGCGAGCACGAGCAGGTCGTGGAACGCCAGCCGGCCACTGGAGCGACGCAGCTCGGCCGCGCGCAGGGTGAAGCCAGCGACCTCGACGGCGATGCGTCGCAGGCAGGCCAGGGCGACGTCGGCGGCGAGGCGGCGCCGGTCCGCGCCGAGGGCGCGCAGCTCCTCGGTGATGGAGCCCTTGTCACGCCAGTTGCCCTGCCGGCCGTTGCTGCACCGGAAGGTCGGCTTGGACTGCGTGAGCAGGCGCAGGGTCTCGAACTCGTCGGGCGCCTGGCGCAGCTGCTCGAGGTGGGGCTCGACCTGCTCGGTGAGGTAGACGCAGAGCTTGTCGTCGCCGTCGGTGCACTCGGCGCGGCGGTCGAGCAGCGCCCCGATCCCCGCGACGAGCTCGTCCACGACGAGCTCGGGCGGCTCGCTCGCCGGCCAGGGGATGCGCCGGGGGTCGGCGACGAGGTCCCAGTTGGCCTCGAACTGCTTGGCGAGGTGGCGGATGTCGGCCAGGCGCACGTCGGCGGCGAAGGCCAGCAGCAGCCAGCGCCGCAGGTCGGGGTCGGCGAGCATGGCGTCGCGGAAGGCCCGCCAGCGGTCCTCGAACTCGATGTCGGAGGCGACCTCGTCGAGGACCGCCACGTTGGGCGGCAGGCGCGCCTCGATGGGGTGCTCGGACAGGATGCGCTGGGCGAAGGCGTGCAGGGTGCTGACCGCGGCGGCGTCGATCTGGTCGAGCGCCGCCTGCACGCGGGCGCGAGCGGGGGCGTCGGCGGCGGCCTCGCGCTCCTCCTCCAGCGCGCGGCGGATGCGGTCGCGCAGCTCGGCGGCGGCCTTCTCGGTGAAGGTGATCGCGGCGATGCTGCGCATCGGGGTGTCGTCGTGGACGAGGGCCACGACCCGCTCGACCAGCGAGCGGGTCTTGCCCGAGCCGGCGCCGGCCTCGACGAACAGCGTCTCGTCGAGCGCGCCGGCGATGCGGGCCCGGGCGGCCTTGTCGGTCAGCGCCGGGCTCATGGCGCGCCCCCCGGGCCGTCGGCGTCGCCGCCCTCGGCGGCCTCGGCGGCCTCGGCGAGGACGCCGGGCTCCATGTAGCCCACGTAGTCGCGCAGCTCGTCGGCGAGGCGGACGCGCTCCCAGTCGCGGTAGCGGTCCGCGGTGCCGAGGTCGTCGGGGTCGCAGTAGCGGCACTCGGTGTACGTGCTCCAGCGGGGCTCGGGCGGGCGCAGCGGGAACCGGCCCGCGGCGATGCCGTCGGCGGCGACGGCCAGGGCGCGTCGCAGGCTGGCCACGACCTCGTCGGTGAGCGGGTAGCCGATGCGTTTGAACCCGCCGCGCGTGGAGGTGAACCAGTACTCGCTGCGCACCGCGGTGGCCGACGGTTGCGTGTCGCGAACCGCGAGGCCGTAGATCGCGAGCTGGAGCTTGTCGCCGTCGCCGAGAGGGTTGTCCTCGGTGAGACCGCGGAAGGAGTCGGGGCGGCCGGTCTTGTAGTCGGCCACGACCAGGCTCCCGTCGGTGCCGCGGTCGAGGCGGTCGATGCGGCCGCGCACCCGCACCGCGCGGGCGTCGCCGACGTCGATGGCCACGGCGGGGGCGGGGTGGCCGGGGATGCCGAACGCCCACTCGGCGGCCTGCGGCACGAGCTCGTGGGTGCGGCGTCGGGCGTCGTCGTGGTCGACGAACCGCTCGAGGTCCGCGACGATGCGCGGGCGGTCACGGCGCCACAGCAGCCGGTAGCCGGTCACGCCGCGCTGCTCGGCGGCGTCGCAGGCCTCCTCGGCGAGCGCGCGCATGCGCGCGCGGGCTGCCGGCGGCCACGGCTCGGCCGGGCCGGGCGGGCCGGCGGCGAGCTGCTCGTCGAGCCAGGCCTCGAGCACCCCGTGGATCAGCGACCCCCTCTCCATGGGGTCGATCTCCAGCAGCTCCTCGGGGTAGTCGACCGGCTGCACCCGCAGGACGTACTGCAGCAGGTAGGCGTGCGGGCACTTGAGCCAGGTCTCCAGCTGCGAGGCCGACACGACCCGATCGGGGTCGGCGGGAGAGGCGATCTCGGCGCCGAGGCCCGCGAGGTTGCCGTCGAAGCGGGTGAACGCTCGCCGGCCCCGCGTCAGGGCCATCGCCACGCCCGCGCGCAGGGCCGGGTCGCCGGCGACCAGCGGGTGGCGGGGCAGGTCGCGGCGCGTGGCGTCGGCCAGCGCGCGCAGCCCGTACTCCTGGCGGGTCGCGGGAAACGCCACGGTGCGCACCCGCTGCGCGAAGGACGCGACGGTGGTGGCGGGACCGGGGGCGGCAGCGCGCAGCCAGCGCGAGGGCGCCCGCTCGATGCTGCGCCGCAGGTCCCCACGCGGGGAGGTGAGCACCCGGTGGCTGCGGGCGGCGGCCAGCGCGGCGAGCAGGTGGCGGTGCTCCACGCCGACGTGGTCGGTGCGCAGCCGCAGCTCGTCGCCCACCCCTGCGCGTTCGACGTCGGGCAGCAGCGAGTCCTCCCGCGGCCGGCTCGGCGTGACGCCCTCCGCCAGACCCAGCACGACGACGAGGTCGAGGTCCACGCCCAGGGCGGCCGACACCGTCCCGACGAGCACGCCGCGACCGAATGCGCCGACCCGTCCGAGGTCGGCGTCGAGCTCCAGGCGCAGCGTGCGACGGAACACGTCGAGGTCGGTGGCCCCCTCGATCGCATCGAGGCCGCCCAGACGGTCGAGGGCCTCGTCGACCGTGTCCGCGGCGGCGCGCTCGACCTCGGGCCAGCGCGCGCGAGCCCGGTCGCCGCCGAGGTAGCGCCGCACGGTGTCCTGGCACCACTCGGCGAGCTGGCGCCACGTGTCGAGTCGCTGGGCGGTGGCCAGCTGGTCGCACAGCTCGCCGACGAAGGCGCGCAGCTCGTCGGCGCGGTCGGCGTCGCGGCGGTGCCGGTCGACCATCCAGGCGCGGGGGTCGTCGGTGGCGTCCTCGACCGCGGCGCGGTGGCGCTTGTCGGTGGCGAACCAGGCGAGCTTGTCGGCCCACTCGCCGCGGCCGCGCACGATGCCGGCCTCGCGGCTGATGCGCTCCCACGCCCCGGCCGCGCTCCAGCGCCCGTCCGGGCCGCGCACCGGGGCGCCGGCGAGCAGGCCCATCAGGGCCGGACGCGCGTAGTCGGTGTCGGCCAGCGCGAGCAGGTCCAGCAGCCAGCGGCCGAGCATCCGGTCGGCCAGCGGGCGCACCGCCCGGCCGTTGCACGCGACGCCGGCGGCGTTCAGCTGCTCGGCGACCAGGCGGGCGTAGGGCTCGGGCGCCGGGTACAGCAGGGCCATGCGTTCCAGAGCGACGCCGTCGCGGGCGGCGGCGACGATGCGCTCGAGGGCGGTGCGGACCTCCTCCTCGGGGTCGGACACCGAGATCACGGCGGTCGGGGTCGGCGGCTCATGGTGGGTGGCGCTCGGCGGCTCGAGGCCGAGGCGGCCCAGGATCCGGTCGATGTCGGCGTCCGCGCCGGCCACGCCGGTGCGCCCGGCGATGACCTCGACCGAGGCGCGGTCGGCGACCTGGCGCAGCAGCGCCGCGGCGGGCAGCGACAGGTCCTGGGGCAGGTACACCACGACCGTGCCGAGATCGTCGAGCACCGTCGAGCCGGCCCGCACCGCCGCGGTCGCCGCCGCCATGAGGTCGGCCTCCTCGAACCAGGCGTCGGCGAGCAGCGCGCGCGCGTCACGGCGGACGCGCACCACCTCGCTGGCGCGGATGCCCATTCCGGCCAGCGCGTCGAGGCTTGATTCCCGCAGCTCGGACAGCTCGCGGTAGGAGCGCACGAGCGCCTCCTCGGTTGAGGGGTGCTCACGGACCGGCTCGAAGATGCCGGGCTCCTTGGTGAGCACGGAGCGGACCGCGGCGGCGACGACCGGCGTGGACACCGGCCGGCGGCCCTGGGCGGCCAGGCGCGGGGCGCCGAGCAGCTCGGCCAACCGGTAGACGGTCAGCAGGTTCAGGCCGGCGACGCCGACGCCGCGCGCGGTGACCGGACCGAGCTCACCGCCGGCCAGCAGTCGGCGGGTCGACACGCCCACGTAGTTGGTCGGGACCACCACGGTCACCGGCTGCAGCGGGTCGTCGACCTTGGCCGCCGAGACGCGCACGCGCAGCAGCTCCGCGGCCGGGCGGCCGTAGGGCGTCGAGTGCAGCGAGATGTCAGCCATCGGGCGTCAACGGTACGCGGCGGGTGTGACACGGCGTGCGCGGGGGCAGTGGAGCTCGTCAGCGGCGACCGAACAGCTGGCCTGCGTCATGAGCACCGGCGGTGGCGGCTTGGTGGTAGGGGACGCGGTCGACGTAGGAGTGCTTGATGCGGTTCTCGCCGGCGAACGGGCCGGTCCCCGTCGCATGGAGCGTCACCCGGGGAAGCTGGGCCTGCGTCGCGGTGTTGCAGTAGGCGTTGCGGAAGTCGCCGTTGACCTTCCCGAGCTGGGCGAAGAGCTGCTGGGCGATTCCAGGCCCAGGCAGGTCTGCGGGGTCGCAGCCTTCGCGGAGCGCGATCGCGACCTCCAGGGTCTTGTCGTGGTGCTGGTCCTCGCGCGAGATCAGGCGGAAGCTGTCAAGGTGCGGAGCGAGCTCATCCAAGCCGATCAGGATCTCGCCGACGCTGTCGGGGGTGACGTTCGCGCCGTAGTAGTCGATGGACAGGTCCGAGCGCCCGTAGATGAACAGCAGGGGCAGCCTGATCGGCTGGGTCTCGGCGATGAGGTGGGTGAGCCCGAGCTCCGCCAGGACGGTCGCGACGTTCTCGTAGCGCGCGACGTGTCCGAGGTCATGGATGTTGTAGCGGATCTTGGGTGCGATGTTGCTCGGCCGCGTCAGCGTGACGAGCAGCTCGCCCTTCGGGTTGGCCTCCAGGTGGTACACCAGCGGGTTGTACTGCAAGACCATGGGCAACGTGCCGTGCCCGGCCTGGGTCAACCGCTCCCGCAGCGTGGGGTTGCGCTCCATCTCCTGTCGCAGGCGGATCGTGAACGGGCTCTCGGCGGCCATGTTGATCTCGAGGTCGGAGGCACCGTAGGACCCCACGACCTGGGTGAACGAGCGCAGCAGGTAGCGCCGCATGGGCTCGCTCATGGCCTCGCCACCGAAGATGGCACGGACGCGGAACTCCCCCCAGTCGATGCGGCGGTCGTCGCCCAGGGTCTTCAGGAACGGCGGGTAGCCCGTGACGACGTAGTCGTAGCCGGGGCCGAACTCCTGCAAGGTGTGGACGATCTTGTCGAGGTCCGGGCCGGTGGACTTCATGATGCAGATGTCGCTGAGCGACAGGCTCACGTTGAGACCCGTCGCCCACGCCCCGAGCGCGAACGCGTTGATGACGAAGCAGGGTTGGTCGCCCATCGCGTTGCGGAAGGACAGCTGCAGCATCTGCTTGGTGGCCCAGCGTTCCTCGGGGCCGCGAACCCAGCTGGTGGCCCTGCCGCTGCTGCCGGAGGACTCGTCGACGACCACGCCCCGGCGGGGCAGGCGCCCGCCCACGCAGCGGGCCTCGTGGTCGTAGCGCTGGACGTAGGTGACCTTGTCGGTCTCCGGCAACACTGCCAGATCGGGCAGGCCGTCACGGTAGCGAAGGGCGGGCGGGCCGCCGTGCGCGTCGACGAAATCGCGGTACGCGGGCACGGTCCGATAGGCCTGCTGGACGTTGACCCAGGCCCGCCAGGCTCCCACCCGCCACCGCGCACCGCTGAGCGGATCGGCGAAGAGCGCCTTGTAGAAGAGCGGATGGCGCAGGAACCACCGCTGCAGGGCATTGGCGAGCAGCACGAGCCCGTGGTGGAAGATGCGGTTCATTGGATGACCGCCGACAGGGGGAGCCGTTCGCTGGGCACCGGCTCATGGTCGGAGTAGCCCATACGGACGAGGAGCCACACCATGTCGCGCCCGCCCTCGCCCTCGCGCATGCCGAACTTGTCCACCATGGACCCCCGGAACTCCTCGTTGGTGATGATCGACCCGTACGGCTGCCAGTCGATGCCGTGCTCGGTCAGGATCAGCCACAGGCGCAGCATCAGGTGACCGGCCCCGATCCAGTCCTCGGCGTCCACGAAAGATCCCTGCAGCCACCCGACGGTCGAGATCCCGGTCATGGTGCGCATGTACACCCGCTGGGTGAGCTGTTTCACGACCGGTGCGGAGAACAGCCGGTGGTAGCGCATGAACCCCTGCAACAGCCACCCTGGGAGCACCAGTGCCCCCGGTGACAGTCCGTCCCCCGCCTGGCGCGCTTGCCTCTGCGAGTAGCGCAGCCACGAGCCGAGCTCCTGGCGGAACCGGTCGTGTTCGAGGTCGTGGTACAGCGCGTCACGGTTCAGCTCCTTCACCCACCGCACCGCCATGGGATCCACCGACACGGTGAAGGTGTGCCCGTGACGGGCGGCTTCCTCGCGCAGCTGACCGATCACCGCCGCGGGGATCGGCCGGTCATTGTAGGGCTGGCGGTTCGTCCGACGACGATGGAGGAGCGCGGGGTCGAGGTCATCGATCTGGTGACCGCGCGGCACCAGCCGCAGGTCGGCGACTTTGCGCAGGCCATCCGGCCGCTCCTCATACAGCGGACCACCGGTGTACTCGGCTTCCAGCGCATACCCCCGCGCGTGCGCGGCGATCCGCAGCGACTCGACGACGATCCCGCACGTCACACACGCGAACCGGCCCTCGAGGTCGCCCACCGGCAGCCCGCGCTCGGTCACGAAGAGCAGGTGGGCGCGTTCTCGGTCGAGGACGCGCAGCCTGGTCGGCTGCGTGTTATGGGGGGACGGCGCCCGGCGCGCGTACTCGGCAAGTTCTGACCACATGCTGGGGATGTCACCAGTCGGGCTGGGAACGCGGGCGTCGGCCTCGGTCGTGTGGTGTGTCATGCTCCCAGTGAAGGGCAGGCGCGCGGGGTGGGGTAGACGGCATCCGCCCTGTTTCGGTCGGCGACGGTGCCCAGATCCGCCTGGGATGTTCCGGCAATCGCCCAGCGTCGGCAGCTGAACGCGTGTTCCCTCGGGGGCGTCGTTGGGCTACAACCAGACCATGGACACCGGCGTGGCCACCCGCACCCGCTCCCGGCGGCTGCTGCTGCGCGGGATCCTGGTGTTCCGCTGGGCGACCCTGGGCTGGATGGTGGTGCTGGCGCTGACCACGCCGACGGGGTTCGCCCGGCCGGGGTTGGCGTGGGGCGCGGTTGCGGTGGCCGCGGGATGGACGGTGTGGCTGACCGTTGTGGGCCACGAGCCGCAACGCGTGGTGCTGGGCGTGGACCTGGCGGTCTGCGGGAGCCTGGTGCTCGCGTCGGGTCTGGTCGCGCACGCGGGCGAGGTCACGGCCGGCCGGCCGTTCTTCGCGGCCAGCTACCCCCTGGCGGCCGTCCTGCTCTGGGGCGTGACCCGCGGGCCGTGGTGGGGCGGGACAGCGGCGGCGGCGCTGGGAGCCGGGCTGGTAACCGCGCGCCCGCTCAACGGTGTCCCCGTGGCTGACCTCTCCGCCGTCCAGGCGCAGCAGGCGGCCGGGACGGTGGTCAACTTTCTGGTGGCCGGCGTCGCTGTGGGTCTGGTCGCCCGGCTCCTGGACGCCTCCGCGCAGGCGGCCGAGACCGCCACCGGCGAGCTCCTCGCGGAACGAGAGCGGACCGCACGCCTGAGCGAGCGCCAGTCGCTGGCGCGCCAGATCCACGACTCGGCGTTGCAGATCCTGGCGCTGATCCACAAGCGCGGCCGGGAGCTGGCGGGCCAGGAGCGGGTCTCGGGCCGGCAGGTCGCCGAGCTCGCCGATATGGCCGGCCGACAGGAGGCGGAGCTGCGCGCGCTGGTGCTGCGCCCGACGGAGCGGAGCGCATCGGGGACCGCGTCGCTGCGTGACGCGCTGGAGCGGACCGCTCGCGGCATCGACGGCGTGCCCGTGACCGTGAACGCCATCGGGGCGCTGATCCTGCCGGCCGCGCTGGTGTCCGAGGTCGCCGCCGCCGTCGGCGAGGCGCTGCGCAACGCCGCCCGGCACGCCGGCGCGCACCGTGTCGTCGTCTTCGCCGAGCAGGCCGATGGCCGTCTGGCGTTGTCGGTGCGCGACGACGGGTGCGGCTTCACCTACGACGAGGCCGAGCTGGCCGAACAAGGCAAGGCGGGGATGCTGCGCAGCATGAAGGGGCGGATCGTGGACCTGGGTGGAACCATGGACGTGGAAACCGCTCCCGGCCGCGGCACCGAGGTGACCTTTGCTATCCACGTGGAGGACTGAATGAGCCAGCCGATCCGCGTGGTGGTCGTCGACGACCACCCGGTCTGGCGCGACGGCGTGCGCTCCGACCTGGAGAGCTCGGGGATCGTGCAGGTCGTGGGCGAGGCCGCCGACGGCGGTGACGCGGTCGACGTGGTGCTGGACGTCATGCCCGACGTGGTCCTCATGGACCTGCAGCTGCCGACCGTGTCCGGCGTGGAAGCGACGCGGCGCATCCTCGAAGCGGCTCCCCACGTGCGCGTGCTCGTGCTGTCCGCGTCGGCCGAGGAAGCTGACGTGCTGGCAGCGGTGAAGGCCGGGGCGATCGGCTACCTGCTCAAGAGCTCGACCTCCCACGAGCTGGTCGCCGCGATCCGCGGCGTGCATGGCGGCGAGCCGGTGTTCACCCCGTCGCTGGCCAGCCTGGTGCTCGGCGAGTTCCGGCGCATGGCGGCCGGCACCGATGCGGGCGAACCCGGACTGACTCCCCGCGAGAACGATGTGCTGAAGCTCGTCGCGAAGGGCTACACCTACCGCGAGATCGGCGACAAGCTGTTCATCGCCACCAAGACGGTGCAGAACCACGTGCAGAACATCCTCACCAAGCTCCAGCTGTCACAGCGCTACGAGCTCATGCGCTACGCGATCCACAAGGGACTGGACCGCCTGCCCGAGTAGTCCCGGGAGGCCCGGCATACAGTCGTGGTGACCGCACAGCGCCAGCGACGGGATCTTCGGGCGGGGCGCTGAGCGCCACAGCCCGATAGCCATGCCATGACCGCCGGTGACCGGCTGCGGCGCAGCTTCCGCCTGGTCGCCGTCCGGCCGCCGCCGTGCGTCTCGGTGCCCGACCCGCCGACCGGCGACCTGGTCTGCGTCGCCCACGATGCGGTGCGTGGTGCGGCAGTGTGCCTGGCACGGAACCCTGGCCTGCTGCGACGATCAGCATGACCACAATGCGGACAAGGAGTACGCCATGGCAAAGCAAGTCGCACAAGGCCAGGTCGACCGTCTGGCTGTCGGAGCGCTCGCGGTGGGCGCCGCGGCGCTGGGTGCCGGCGCCGTCGGGGCGCTGGCGGTGGGCCGCCTGGCCATCGGCAAGGCCGCGGTGCGTCGCCTGGTCATCCAAGACCTGTACGTCGATCGACTGCACGTCGGCGAGACGACGACCCCCGGTGCTGACGCGCTCGCCGCCGGTCACGACTGACGTCGGCGAGGCCGGTGTGGGATGCGGATCCAAGTGGATCCGTTGCGTCACGTTAGGGTTGGGAGGCACATGAGTTCACAGCCATCTCCAGTCCTGCACGCCCCCACGATCGCCGCTGCGCGGCCGCGCGAGCCCGTCCGCCTCGTCATGGCACTGCTCGTCGCGACGCTGCTGCTGGCGGGCCAGACCCCGCCGACCGCGGCGCACGCGGACCGTCATGCCGGCCCGACGAGCAGCCAGCTGTCCGGCGCCTGCCCCGCCGGGACACCCAGCGCGGGGTTCCCCGATGTCGCCGGCAACACCCACGAGGCCACCGTCGACTGCGTCTCCTGGTACGGCATCGCCCGCGGGGTGCTGCCCGGCGCCTACGCGCCCGCCCGGTCGGTGCGCCGCGACCAGCTCGCCAGCTTCGTGGCGCGCCTGCTCGACACGGCCGGCGTGGCCCTTCCCGCCCCGACGGACCAGGGGTTCGGCGACATCGACGGCAACACCCACGCCGACCCGATCAACCAGCTCGCCGAGCTCGGCATCGTGCAGGGCACGAGCGCGGCCGCCTTCTCCCCCACCCAGCCGGTGCGCCGCGACCAGATGGCCAGCTTCCTCGTGCGCGCCTACGAGCACGTCCACGGCCAGCCGCTCGCCGCCCCCCCGAGCGCGTTCACCGACATCCGGGGCAACGTCCACGCCGCCGCCATCGACGCCGCGGCCGCCGCCGGGTTCACCCAAGGCACCTCGGCCACGACCTACAGCCCCGCCCAGGCGGTGCGCCGCGACCAGATGGCGAGCTTCCTCGCCCGCGTCCTCGACCGAGGCGCGGACGACGGCCACGTCGCCGCCCGCCAGCCGCCGCCCGCGGTGCTGACCGACGCGCTCCCGCTGCACGTGCGCGGGGTCGGGCAGGCCCGCGCGGGCATGACCCTGGCCGAGGTCGAGCAGGCGACCGCCACCCCCGTCGACGTGCAGGAGTTCGGCACGTTCGGGGGCCACTGCTACTACGGGCAGGCCCAGGGCGTCGACGCCTACTCGTTCATGGTGGTCGCCCCGGGCGAGCAGCCCCCCGCCGATCCCATGCAGGGCGTCGTCGTGCGCGCGTCCAGCACGCTGTTCGACGGGGAGCACACACCCACGACGGCTGGCGTGCGCCCCGGTGACCCGCGCGGGGCGGTCACCGCCGCCTACGGCGATCAGGTGACCGCGAGCCCGCACCTCTATCAGCCGGCGGGCGCCTACCTCGACGTCGTGGCAGCAGACGGCGTTCACGGCCTGCGCTTCGAGGTGAACGGCGACAACGTCGTCGAGGCCATCCACGTCGGTGACGCCGGCGCCGTGACGGCGCCGGAGGGCTGCGCCTAGTAGGGCGCTACCGCCTCGCGACGGGAGCGCCACGCCGGCTGCAGCTCGTCGAGAGCGGCCGGCAAGATCCGTCACATCTGACGGATGCGACTCGCGATGATGCCCGGCATGGCCGCACCGTCGCGGCATACTCAGGCGTCACGTCGGGGGTGAACAATGGCACTGCACCTGCACCGCGCGGAGCGCGCCGACCGACTGGTCGCGGCGCTCGGCGGTGTCCTGGCCGATCCGCTCGACGACCCCTTCGCCCCCGAGACCGTGGCGGTGCCCACCCGTGGCGTGGAGCGCTGGCTGAGCCAGCGGCTGTCCGCGGTCCTGGGCACCTCGGCGGGCCGCGCGGACGGCGTCTGCGCCAACGTCGACTTCCCGTTCCCGGGCCGCCTCGTCGATGGTGCCCTCGCGGCGGCGTGCGGCATCGACCGCGACGCCGACCCGTGGCTGCCCGCCCGGTCGGTGTGGCCGCTGCTCGACGTCGTCGAGGCGTGCATCGACGAGGCCTGGCTCGCCGCCCTGGCCGCCCACCTCGGCGCCGGCCAACCCGACGAGCACCGCCGTGCCCGTCGCTTCGCCGCGGTGCGCCACATCGCGGACCTGTTCGACCGCTACGGGGTGCACCGCCCTGCCATGGTCCGCGCCTGGGCGGCCGGGCACGACCACGACGACGAGGGTGCACCGCTGCCCGACGACCTCGCCTGGCAGGCGCGGCTGTGGCGGTGCCTGGCCGATCGGCTCGCCGCGCCGAGCCCCGCCGAGCGCCTCGCCGACGTGTGCGCGGCCATCCGCGACGACCCGGCGCTGCTCGACCTGCCGGCGCGCGTGTCGGTGTTCGGGCTCACCCGGCTGCCGGCCAGCTACCTCGACGTGCTGCGTGCGGTCGCCGTGGGTCGCGACGTGCACCTGTTCCTGCTGCATCCCTCTCCGGCGCTGTGGGACCGCGTCGCCGCCACGGCCGGGGCGAGCGGCCGCCGGGTGCGCCGGCCCGACGACCCCACCGCCGGGCTGGCGCGCAACCCGCTGCTGACCACGTGGGGCCGCGACGCCCGCGAGATGCAGCTCGTGGTCGCGACCGGCGACGGCCACGTCGACCGCCACCACCCCCTCGACGAGCAGCGCTCGACGCTGCTGGGGCGCCTGCAGGCCGACGTGCACGCCGACCGCTCGCCGCCCGGCCCGCCCCTGCCCGACCAGCCGGACCATCGCCTGGTCCTCGACGAGGGTGACGACAGCGTCGCGGTGCACGCCTGTCACGGCCGGGCCCGCCAGGTCGAGGTCGTGCGCGACGCGATCGCCCACCGCCTGGCCGCCGACCCGACGCTGGAGCCGCGCGACGTGGTCGTCATGTGCCCCGACATCGATGCGTTCGCCCCGCTCATCCACGCCACGTTCGGCGCCGGCGAGCACACCGACGACGACGCCGGCGAGGACGCCCTGCCGGCGGATGTCGCCCTCCCCGACCTGCGGGTGCGCCTGGCCGACCGCTCCATCCGCCAGACGAACCCGGTCCTGGGCGTCGTCGCCGAGCTGCTCGCGCTGGCCGACGAACGACTCACCGCCTCCCGGGTCCTCGACATCGCCGGGCGCGAGCCGGTGCGCCGGCGCTTCCACCTCGACGACGACGACCTGTCCCGCGTCGAGCAGTGGGTGGCCTCCGCCGGCGTGCGTTGGGGCCTGGACGCGACGCACCGGGGCCCCTTCGGCCTGGGCGACCTCGACGCGAACACCTGGCGAGCGGGCCTCGACCGCATCCTGCTCGGCGTGGCGATGAGCGAGGAGGAGCTGCGGCTGGTCGGCGGCACGCTGCCCCTGGACGACGTCGACTCCGGCGACATCGACCTCGCCGGGCGCCTCGCCGAGCTGCTGGACCGGCTGCAGGACACGGTGGCCGCCCTGTCGGGCACCAAGCCCCTCACCGCGTGGGCCGAGACGATCGCTGCCGCTGCCGACGGCCTGACCGCCGCGCGGGCGGGCGAGGGCTGGCAGCGCGCCGGGCTGCAGCGCCTCCTCGACGACGTCGTCGAGGAGGCGTGCGTCGAGGGCCACCGCAGCGCCCAGCCGCTCGCCCTCGCCGAGGTGCGGGCACTGCTCGCCGACCGCCTCCGCGGCCGCCCGACCCGGGCGAACTTCCGCACCGGGCACCTGACCATGTGCACGCTCGTGCCGATGCGCTCGGTTCCCCACCGGGTGATCTGCCTGCTCGGCCTCGACGACGGGGTGTTCCCGCGCACGACCGCAGCCGACGGCGACGACCTCGTCGCCCGCGACCCCTGCGTCGGCGACGCCGACCCGCGCGGCGAGGACCGCCAGCTGCTGCTCGACGCGCTGCTCGCCGCGACCGATCACCTGCTCGTGACCTACAGCGGCCGCGACGAGCGCAGCAACGCGGTGCTTCCGCCCGCCGTGCCCGTCGGCGAGCTGCTCGACGTCATCGACCGCACCGCCGTCGCCACCGACGCCGACGGCGGCGCGGTGCCGGGCCGCGAGCGGGTCGTCATCGCCCATCCCCTGCAACCCTTCGACGAGCGCAACTTCATCGCCGGGGAGCTCGTGGCCGCCCAGCCGTGGAGCTTCGACACCGTGGGGCTGGCGGGCGCGCGGGCGGCGGCGGCCGAGCGGGCCGAGGCGGGCGGGTTCCTCGACGCGCCGCTGCCGCCGGTGGCCGGGGACCTCCTCGAGCTCGACGATCTCGTGCGGTTCGTCCAGCACCCCGTCAAGGCGTTCCTGCGCCAGCGCCTCGGCATCATCGTCAGCCGAGAGGAGCCCGAGCCCGACGACGGGCTGCCGGTGGAGCTCGACCCGCTCGAGCAGTGGGGCGTCGGGCAGCGTCTCGTCGACGCGCTGCTCGATGGCGCCGACGCGGCCACCTGCCGGGCGGCCGAGGTCGCCCGTGGCAACCTGCCGCCCGGGGCGCTCGGCGCGCCGATCATCGGGCAGGTCGGCCCCGTCGCAGAGCGCATCGTCGTCGCCGCACGCGAGCTGGCCGACGCCGGCACCGAACCGGGCCCGGTGGAGGTGGCCGTGGACCTCGGCGCCGGCCGGGTGCTGGTCGGCACGGTGCCCGGCGTCGCCGGGGACCTGCTGCGCACCGTCACCTACTCGCGGGTGGCGCCCAAGCACCGGCTGACCGCGTGGGTGCGCCTGCTCGCGCTCACCGCCGCACACCCCGACCGCGCGTTCACGGCGGCCACCGTCGGGCGCGGCTGGGGCGGGCGGGTGGCCTGCGTGCCCCTGCCCGCGTTGGGCCCGGACCCGGCGACCCGCGCGGAGGCGGCGCGCGCACAGCTGGCCGTCCTCGTCGACCTCTACGACCGGGGCATGCGCGAGCCCCTGCCGCTGTACTGCAAGGCCTCCGCGGCGTGGGCCGAGGCCTGCCACGACGGACGCAACCCGGCGGCCGACGCCGAGGGGGAGTGGACGTCCGGGTGGGGCAGGAGGAGTGAGTGGTGGAGCCGCGAAGATGAAGAGCTCGAGCACCAGCTCGTGCTCGGCGGGGTCGCACCGCTGCGCGCGCTGCTGGACGCCGAGCCGCGCGACGACGAGGGCTGGCACGCCGAGGAGGAGGCGACCCGGTTCGGGCGCTACGCCCGCCGGTTGTGGACCGGCCTGCTCACCCACGGGGGCGACGACCGATGAGCGCCCCCGGGGCCCGCAGCGACGGGCAGGAGCCCGCCTTCGACGTCTGCGGGACGCTGCCGACCGGGGTGACGGTGCTGGAGGCCAGCGCCGGCACGGGCAAGACGTTCGCGATCGCCGCGCTCGCCGCGCGCTACGTCGCCACGGGCACGCCGCTTGAGGCGCTGCTGCTCGTCACGTTCACCCGCATGGCCACCAGCGAGCTGCGCGAGCGGGTCCGCGAGCGCCTCGCCAGCGCCGAGCACGGCCTCGGGCTGGCGTGCGCGGGCATCCCCGTGGACACCGACGACGAGGTGCTCACCCTGCTCGCCGACGCCACCCCCGAGGAGATCGCGGTGCGCCGCCGCCGGCTCGCCGCTGCGCTGGCCGACTTCGACGCGGCGACCATCGCGACCACCCACGGGTTCTGCCAGCACATCCTCGCCGGCCTCGGCGTCGCGGGCGACGTGGAGACCGACGTGACGTTTCTGGAGGACCCGCGCGACCTCGTCGACGAGGTGGTCGACGACCTCTACGTCCGCCGCTTCCACGGGCAGGCCGACGCGCCGTTGTTCGACCTGGCCGACGCCCGCCGTATCGGTCAGGCCGTCATCGACAACCCGCTCGCGCCGCTGGAGCCCCGCGACGCGCACCCCGACAGCCCCTACGCGATGCGCCGGCGGCTGGCGGGCGCGGTCCGCGACGAGGTGGAGCGGCGCAAGCGCCGCATGAAGGTGCTCACCTACGACGACCTGCTCACCCGGCTGGCGGCCACGCTGCGCGACCCCGCACGGGGCCCGGCCGCCTGCCGGCGGCTGCAGGAGCGCTACCGCGTCGCCCTGGTCGACGAGTTCCAGGACACCGACCCCATCCAGTGGGAGATCATGGAGCGGGCGTTCGCCAGCGCGCCCTCCACGCTCGTGCTCATCGGCGACCCCAAGCAGGCCATCTACGCCTTCCGCGGTGCCGACGTCTACGCCTACCTCGCCGCCGCCCGCCAGGCGGGCACGAAGCAGACCCTCGGCATCAACCGGCGCAGCGACCAGGGACTGATCGACGCCTACGACGCGCTGTTCGCCGGCTCCACGCTCGGGCACCCCGGGATCGCCTACCGCACCGTGCAGGCGGCGGACGCCAACCAGCAGCCGCGGCTGACCGGCGCACCCGGCGCCGCGTTGCGCGTGCGGGTCGTGCACCGCGACGACGGCCTGGTGGGCCTGACCAGGAAGACCGGCTGTGTCAACAAGCCGTCGGGGGAGGCCTACGTCGCCGCGGACCTCGCCGCCGACGTGGTCGCCCTGCTGCACGGCGAGGCGCACGTGCTGACCCGCGACGCGCGCGGCATCGAGACCGGTCGCGAGCCGGTGCGCCCCGGCCACGTCGCGGTGCTGGTGCGCACCAACCGGCAGGCCGCCCAGGTCCGCGACGCACTCGACGCCCTGGACGTGCCCGCGGTCATCAACGGGGCCGGCAGCGTGTTCGCGACCGCGATCGCCCGCCAGTGGGTGGCGCTGCTGGAGGCGCTCGAGCGACCGACGTCACCGGTGTGCGTCCGCGCCGCGGCGCTGACCTGCTTCCTCGGCTGGAGCGCCGCCGAGGTCGCCACCGCCGGGGAGGCGGCGTGGGAGGACGTCCACGCGCGGCTGCACCGCTGGGCGGGCGTGCTGCGCCGCCGGGGCGTCGCGTCGCTGCTCGAGCTGGTGACCATGAGCGAGCGGCTGCCGGGCCGGATGCTCGCCCGCGTCGACGGGGAGCGCGAGCTCACCGACCTGCGCCACATCGGCCAACTGCTGCACGCCGAGGCCATCACCGAACGGCTCGGCACCACCGCCCTGACGGCGTGGCTGCGCCGGCGCATCGCCGAGACCGACGCCGACGCCTCCGCCGAGGACCGCAGCCGCCGCCTGGAGTCCGACGCCGAGGCGGTGCAGGTGCTGACCATCCATCGCAGCAAGGGCTTGGAGTTCCCGATCGTCTACTACCCCTACCTGTGGCAGGCCGGCTTCATCAACGACGCCGACCCGCCGATCTTCCACGACCCAGACGACGACGACCGGCGCACGATCAACGTCGGCATGGGCGGGCCGGGGTACCACGAGCACCGCCGGCGCCACCGCGCCGAGCAGCGCGGCGAGGACCTGCGCCTGGCCTACGTCGCGCTGACCCGGTCCCGCCACCAGGCGATCGTGTGGTGGGCCGGCTCCTACGAGGCCGGCAGCTCGCCGCTCGGACGGCTGCTGTTCGCCCGGCAGCCCGACGGCACGGTGCCCCCCGACGGCGAGGACACGCCCGGCGACGACGAGGCGCTGGAGCGCTTCGCCGCGCTCGCCGAGGCGGCCCCCGGCTGCGTGACCGTCGAGCGCACCGCCGAGCCCGACGTGCAGCGCTGGCGGGGCCAGCCGGCCCGCGCCGCCGAGCTCGCCGTCGCCCGCTTCGACCGGCGCGTGGACCACGGCTGGCGGCGCGCCTCCTACAGCGCGATCACCGCGGCGGCCTACGAGCCGCGC
>JBBDQS010000127.1 GCA_040905805.1 Egibacteraceae bacterium
CCCCCCCACCACAGGGGTGGTGGGGGTGCGGTCACGCGCCCAGGCGGGTGCGGGCCTCGGCGGCGGCGGTGCGGACGGCCTCCTCGATCTTCGAGCCGTCCTTGCCACCGGCCTGGGCGATGTCGCCCTTGCCGCCGGCGCCACCGCCGACGACCTTGGCGCCTGGCCGCAGCACGTCGGCGGCGTTGGTGCCGGCCTCGACGACGTCGGCGGTCAGCGCGGCGATCAGCTGAGCCTTGCCGTCGTCCTTGGCCGTGCCGAGCACCACCACACCCCGGCTGATGCGGTTGCGCAGGTCCAGGGCGAGGGCGCGCAGGGCCTCGTGGTCGGCCCCCGGGACGACGCCGGCGACGACCATCGCATCGCCCACCGCCTCGCCCGACTGCAGCAGAGCGTCGGCCTGGGCCATGACCGCGTCCTGCCGGGTGCGGGCCAGCTGCTTCTCGACGTCGCGCACCCGGGCCATCAGCTCCTCGACCCGGGCCGGCGCCTCGGCCGAGGGGACCTTCAGGATCTGGGCGACCTGCTCGGCGATCAACCGCTCCTTCGACAGGTGGCCGAACGCCTCGGGTCCGGTCAGCGCCTCGATGCGGCGCACGTTGTTGGCGATCGACCCCTCGTGCAGCACGGTGAACAGCCCGACCTCGCCGGCGGCGTGGACGTGGGTGCCGCCGCACAGCTCCATCGAGTACTCGTCGATCGTGACGACCCGCACGGTGTCGCCGTACTTCTCGCCGAACAGGGCGGTGGCGCCGGCCTTGCGGGCCTCCTCCTGGCTCATCACCCGGGTCAGGACCTCGGGGTTGTCGGCGATGCGGGCGTTGACCAGCCCCTCGAGCTCTTGGACCTGGTCGCGGCTGACCGCTTCGAAGTGGGGGAAGTCGAAGCGGAAGTGCCCGGCGTCGATCGCCGACCCGGCCTGGGCGGCGTGGTCGCCGACCATCTCGCGGATGGTGGCGTGCAGGATGTGGGTGGCGGTGTGGCCGCGGCGGATCGAGGCACGGCGGGCGTGGTCGATCTCGGCCAGCGCGTCGGCGCCGTCGGTGACCTCGCCGGCAACGACCCGGCCGGTGTGGACGATCAGCCCCTCGGTCGGGCTGGTCGTGTCGCTGACCTCGATCCGGCCGGCCGGGGTGGTGATGTGGCCGTGATCGCCGAGCTGGCCGCCGCCCTCGGCGTAGAACGGGCTGCGGCGCAGGACGACCTGCACCTCGTCGCCCTCCTGGACGCGGTCGACCAGGTCGTCGCCGGCGATCAGCGCCGCGACGGCCGATTCGTCGGTCTCGTGGTCGTAGCCGCTGAAGTCGGTGCGGCCGGCCTTGTTGGCGGCGCGCTTGTACACGTCGGTGGCGCCCGCGTCGCGGCCCGACTTGGTGGCGGCGCGGGCACGGTCGCGCTGGGCGTCCATGTGCTCGGCGAAGGCGTCGCGGTCCAGGGTGACGCCCTGCTCGGCGGCGATCTCGAGGGTCAGGTCGACGGGGAACCCGTAGGTGTCGTGCAGGGTGAAGGCGGTCTGGGCGTCCAGCTCGGCGCCGCCCTGGGCCTTGGTGTCCTCGATCGCGCCCTCCAGCATCACCAGGCCGGTGCGGAGGGTCGAGGAGAACGTGTCCTCCTCCGACTGGGCGATCTTGGTGACCAGGTTCGCCTGGGCCTTCAGGTCCGGCCAGGCGTCGCCCAGGGTGTCGATGACGGTCTCCATCATCGGGGTCATGATCGTGGCGTCGCTGCCCAGCTTGCGGGCGCTGCGGACCGCCCGGCGGATCAGCCGGCGCAGGACGTAGCCCCTCCCCTCGTTGGCGGGCAGGACCCCGTCGGCGATCAGGAAGGCCGTCGAGCGGGCGTGCTCGGCCATGACCCGGATCCAGACGTCGGTCTCGGCGTCCTCGTCGAAGCGGGCGGTGTAGGCCGACCCGGTCAGGTCGACCGCCCGGTCGACCATCGGCTTGAACACGTCGGTCTCGAAGACGGTCGGGACGTCCTGCAGCAGCATGGCGACGCGCTCCAGCCCGCTGCCGGTGTCGACGTTCTGGGCCGGCAGGGGCCGCAGGATCGCATCGGACCCCTTCAGCTTCGGGTCGCCCTGGCCCGAGGTCTCGAACTGCATGAACACGAGGTTCCAGAACTCGAGGAACCGGGTCTCGTCGACCACCGGGCCGCCGTCGGCGCCGTGCTCGGGACCGCGGTCGTAGAAGATCTCGCTGCAGGGACCGCAGGGGCCCGAGCCGCCGGTGGACCAGAAGTTGTCCTCGGCGTCGCGGCGCTGGATGCGGGCGGCGGGGATGTCGGTCTCGGACAGCCACAGCTGCTCGGCCTCGTCGTCGTCCTCGTAGACCGTGGCCCACAGGCGCTCGCCGTCGAAGCCCCAGCCGCCCTGGTCGGCCGGGGTGACGGCCAGCTCGTAGGCCCAGCGGATGGCCTCGCGCTTGAAGTAGTCGCCGAAGCTGAAGTTGCCGAGCATCTCGAAGAACGTGAGATGGCGGGTGGTCAGGCCCACGTTCTCGATGTCGTTGGTCCGGGCGCACTTCTGGACGCTGACGGCTCGCGGGTGCGACGGGGTGGCCTGCCCGAGGAAGAACGGCTTGAACTGCACCATGCCGGCCACGGTGAGCAGCAGCGTCGGGTCGTTCGGGATGAGCGACGACGACGGCCACACCCGGTGGTCACGAGCAGCGAAGAAGTCCAGGAACGTGCGGCGGATGGCGCTCGAGTCCATGGGCTCGCTACTTCGGGGCGGGGGCGGGCGAACCCCATTCTGCATCGTCGCGTCCGGCGAGCACGCCCCCGGGACCCGTCGGGGACCGCCAGGAGGCACGCAGCTCCGCCTCCCGCGCGGCCGCCACCGCCCGGCCTTCCGCCAGGGCGTCGCGCACCCGACCCGCCAGCGCGTCCACCCGGGCGCCCGCACCGGCGGCCAGCGCCTCGGGGCTCAGCCGTCGCTGGGTCTGCTCCACCTTGCGCACCGCGTACACGCCCACGGCGACGCCCGCCCCCAGGCCGACGGCGGTGAAGAACAGCCGCTTGAACACGGTTAGTCGTCCTTCTTGGGCTTGCGGGCGACGCGCACCGCCGCGCCGGTGCCCGACGCGAAGGCGATCGCCTTGATCAGCGGGTTGGCGACGGCTGCGCTCAGGATGTCGGCGACCCGCTCCCCGGAGGTGGTGATGTGCTGCACGCTCGCGACGATCGTGTCGACCCGGGCGAGCTCGGTGTTGACCCCGGCGACCGTCTCGTTGACACCGCCGAGCAGGGGGACCGTCTGCGACGTGACCTGCTCGACGGTGCGGGTCAGCTCCCGCACGGTGCCGACCAGCGTCAGCAGCAACGCCATCAGCCCGAGCATCGTCCCACCGAAGGCCACCGCGGCGATGATCGCGGCGACGCCGAAGAAGCTCGCGTCCAGCAACACCCCCGCCGCGACGAACCCGGCGGCGACGAGCAGCACCGCGACGACGGACACCAGCACTCCACGAGACCTCACGGTTGCTCTTCCTCCAGTGGTCGGTGGGCTGGGCACGGCGCTCGGCGCGCCCCGAGCCTAGCGGACGAGCGGCCGGCGGCGCTCCCGGCCGGTGGCGCGCTGCAAGGCCCGGCGTCCTGCCGCCATACTGGCGGGATGAGCACCCCAAGCAGGGGCCGGGCGGTGTGCCCTTCCCGGCGGGCGCGTGTCGCCGTGCTGGTCGCCGCGACCGTCGGTGTCGCCCTGTCGGCCGTGCCGCCGGCGGGCGCCCATCCGTTCGGTCCTCCCCCGACCGCGCTCGTGTCCGCCTCGGGCCATGAGGTGCGGATGGATTGGGTGGCGGCCTCCGACGACGCCCTGGTCGTCGGCATGGCGATCGGGATCCTGGACGACGGCAGTTTGGAGCGCTACCTGGAAGGGCCCGTCCAGACCGCGCCCCCGGCCGCCGCCGAGGAGGAGCTGTCGGCGTCCCCGCTGCTGCGCGAGTACGTGCTGGAACGCCTCACCGTGTCGCAGGACGGGGTCGCCTGCGACGGCACCGTGGCGCCCATCGACAGCTTCCTGACTGATGGGGTGAGCGTCACCTACGCGTGCCCGAAACCCGTCGCGATGGTCGACCTGCGCATCACGATGCTGCACGACGTGCACGATGCCTACCGCACGTTCGCCCTCACCGAGGGCCGGGGGACCCCGGTCCAGTCGGTGTTCACCACCGAGTCACCCGAGCGACGCTGGGACTTCTCCGCCTGGCCGCCCGAGCGGGATGACGGGGGTTGGAGCGCGCCCCTGGGCCTGCTCGGGGTGGTCGGGGCGATCGGGGCGGGCACGGCCGGCGCCCTCGGGGCCATGGCGTGGCGTCGGCGGTCGTGAGGGTGCCCGACGGCGGGGCGCTGGCCCAGGCCGCCGAGCTCGGGTGGCTGGAGCAGCACTTCGTCCGGCTGATCGACGTCGACCAGCTGGGGCTGCCCTTCGCGTTGCTGGCGGTCGCCATCGCGGCCGGGGTCGGCATGGTGCACGCGCTGACCCCCGGCCACGGCAAGGCCATCGCCGCGGCCTACCTCGTCGGGTCGCGGGGTCGCCCGCGTGACGCGGTGGCCCTGGGCGCGATCGTCTCGGTGATGCACACCGGGTCGGTCCTGGCGCTGGGGTTCGGCCTGTACCTGTTCACCCGGGTCCCGACAGGTGCTGACCGGTTGGCACCCGTCATGACCCTGGTCGCCGGGCTGCTCATCCTGCTCGTCGGGGTGGGCCTCGTGGTGCGCCAGGTCCGGCTGCGCCGCGTGCCGGTGTCCGCCCCGGTCGCCGAGACGGGCGGTCACCGCCACCACGCCCACGACCACCTGCTGCCCGACGGCGTCGCGCCGCTGTCCCGGCGAGGCCTGGTGCTCCTGGGCGTCTCCGGGGGTCTGCTGCCCTCCCCCTCGGCTTTCCTGGTGCTGGCCACCGCGCTGTTCGTCGGCCGGGCCGCCTTCGGGCTGCTCCTCGTCGCGGCCTTCAGCGTCGGGCTGGCGCTCACCCTGACCGCGGTGGGCCTCGCCACGCTGCGCGGCCGCGACCTGATCGCGCGTCGCGCCGCGCGCAGCCCGCGCGTGGCCCGCCTGGCCGCGGCGCTGCCACTGGTGTCAGCGCTGGGCGTGCTCACCGGCGGCGCGTGGGTCTCCGTGCTGGCGGCCGTCCGGCTGTCGTCCGGCTAGGCGGTCGGGCCGCCGGGCCTGGGCGCGGCGAGCAGGCAGGCCCCGCCCGCGGCGAGCAACGCGACCGCCAGCAGGCCCGCCGGGCGGAGCGGCCCGCCCGTGCGCGGCATGGCCACAACCTGCTCGCCGTGCACATCGGAGGCCGGCGGGGACGCGGCGGTCGGGGCAGCGGCGCGCACCTCGATCCGGCCGAGGTGCGCGCCATCGTCGGTGCCGTAGGCCACCGTCCCGGCCGTGCGCAACGCGACCGAGAACGTCTCCCCAGCGGCCAGGGGGCCGGAGTCCCAGCTCCCGTCCTCGCCGATGATGGTCTGCGGCGCGGCGCTGTCGTTCACCCACACGATCTCCTCGCCGGGATCCACGGTGACCGTCTGCGGTTCGAAGCCTCCGGGGCCCAGCATGACGTCGGCGGCCAGGGCCGTGGACGCCGCTGCCAGCAGGGCGGCCAGGGCGGCGGCCACAAGGACCGGGACAGGCCAGGCGCGGGGTAGGCGAGCCATGTGCGAGGAGTCTAGCCATCGGCGGCGCGGCCGGGTCCGATCGGCGTCGCGTCAGCCGCCTTCCACGATGAAGGTCGAGGTCAGCGTCTGGGTCGAGTCGTCGTCGAAGGTCGCGGTGAACGAGATGCCGCAGTCGCCGTCACCGCTCGTGATGTCGAACGTGAACGCGCCATCGGTCAGCGTGACCTGGTCGTCGTCCTCCACGCAGGCCCCGGTGATGGCCATGGACTCGACGCGGTCGACGTCACCGGTCACCGTGGCGGTCACCGTGGCGCCGACGTTGCCGGTGTCGGGGTCGAGCGAGACGGACACCTGCGGGGGGTCGACGACGTCGGACGTGACGAGGAAGCTGGCCCTGAGGGTCTGGGTCTCGCCGGTCTCGAGCTCGTCGAAGTGGACCGTGAGGTCGATCTCGCAGATGCCGTCCTCGGCGTCGTCGGTGATGGAGAAGGCGAACTGGTCCAGCGCATCGAGCGTGTGGTCGGCGTCCTGCACGCAGTCACCCGTGACGCTGATGAACGCGACCTCGGCGACATCACCGGTCACGGACGCGGTGACCGTGTCCCCCCGCGCCCCGCTGAGGACATCGAACTCGATCGCAACCTCGTGCGCGACCGGGTCGGGATCGTCGCCGGCGATGAAGTTCAGCAGGCGCACCACGAAGGACGCCATCTGGTCACGACGCGTGTCCCGGGCCGGGGAGTACTGGTCCCCGCCGGTGCCCTGGGCGATCTCGTTCATCGCCGCACCGTTCACCTTGGCGGAGTGCACGTTGCCTGCCGGCACGTCGGTGAACTCCTGATCCGTGGAGTCGAACGCGTCCACGTCGTCGTGCAGGGCGTAGCCGGCTGCACGCATGAGGAACGACGCCATCTGGTCTCGGCGCGTGCGCAGCCCGGGGCCGTACTCGTCGGCGGGCAGCCCGACCGCGCCGCCCTCGACGATGCCCGCCGCCGCCAGGCGCTCGATGTTGTCCGCATGCACGTTGCTGGCCGGCACGTCGGTGAACCGGCCCTCCCCCGCGGGCAGGGTGACCCCCGCCGTGTCGAGCGTCAACGCGATGAACGACGCCATCTGGTCACGACGCACCTGCAGCTCCGGCCGGAAGGTGTCATCCTCAAAGCCCTGGACGATCTGCCTGTCGGCCGCGCAGTCGACGTTGGCACGGTGGGCCTCGGGGATCTCCTGCCGGTCGGTGAACGGCGCATCCTCCACGTCAGCCGAACAGGCACCGCCGGTCTCCTGAGCCAGTGCGGGCCCTGCCAGCGGCAGCAGGGCTGCAGCCAGGGCGAGGACGGCAGCCACCCCCACGACGTAGGTCAGGGTGGTGCCGAAACGGTCCGATGCCGTCATGGGATGCCTCCAGGTGATGAACGCCGGGTGAACCTCGCGGGAACCGGATGTCACCGCGAGCGGAGCCGACCTTACCCCCACCGCCCCGCCCCGATAACATGCGCCGTTGGCGCTTCCCGCGGGGACGCGGTGGGACAGCCGGCCGCGGCGTCCCACCCCCGGGCGGATGGGACGCCGGCGGTCGCGGGTGGCTATGGCGCGGGGATCAGGCTCTGCCCGCCGTCGGGCAGCTGCCCGCGGATCGCCCCCGGCGGGAACGCGTCGGAGTGCACGTTGACGTAGAAGTCCTCCGGGTCGGCCACGACGTCGGCGATGGTGACGCCGCCGCTGAAGTCGGCGTCGGTCAAGACGCCCGAGACCACGCCGCCGTTGGCGTCCAGCTCCGCGCAGGTCGCCAGGAACACCCGCACCGGGCCGTTCTCGGTCACACCGCCTTGATGGATGTGGGCTCCCGGACCGTCGCAGAACGGCGCGGTCACCGCGGACGCGTCGAGCTCGAACAGCACCTGCTGATGCGAGCCGTCCGCGGTCTCGCGGACCACCAGGGTGGCCTGGCCCGTGGTCCCCTCCTCGCCCTGGCGGAAGGTGGTGTCTCCGATGTCGGGGGTCTCACCGGGCGGGGTGTCGACCTCGTTGACCCACGACAGGGCCACGACCCAATCCTCCAGGACGACCACCGGCTCGACGACGAAGGTGGCGGTCGGGGCCGGGGCCGGGCTCGGGTCACTGCGGAAGCGCACACCGAATGTGATGGCGCACTCGCCGACCTCGGCGTCAGGGGCGATGAGGAAGGTGAAGGTGCCGTCATCGACCGGGAGTGGCTCGGCAGAGCTACCCCCCTGCTGCACGCAATCGTCGCCGGTCACCACGACGCCGGTCACCTCGTCGACGTCGCTGGGCACGGCCGCGGTCAGGGTCGCTGTCACCGTCGTGCCGCCCGGGCCGGTCGTCGGTTCAAGTTCGACGCTCACCTGGGGTCGCACCTCGAACAAGCCCGTCAACGTCTGCGTCGAGCCGTCGTCGAAGGTCACCGTGAAGATGATCTCGCACGCGCCGAGGGGCGCGTCATCGGCGATCGCGAACGGGTACGCCTCGCCGACCAGGGTGAGGTCGCCGGCCTCGACGCAGGGGCCCGCGACGGCGACGGCGTCCACCTCGTCGACGTCCTCCCCGGTCAGCCTGACCTTCGTGTCCGCGTCCCGCGTGCCGGCCGGCGGTGTCAGGACGATGCTCACCGCCAGGTCCGTGTCCGCCACGTCGAACGTCGACGTGAAGGTGCGTGTCGACCCGTCGTCGAAGGTCACCGTGAAGGTGACCTCGCAGGCGCCGTCCACCGCGTCGGCGGCGATGTCGAAGGTGAAGGTGTCGTCGGCCAGCGTGACGTCGCCGTCCTGGACACACGCACCGGTCACCGCCACTGAAGCCACCAGGGCGACGTCGCCGGTCACCGTCACCGTCACCGTCGTGCCGGGCCGGCCGGTCGTGGGAGCCACGGTGAGGCCGACCGCGGGACCGTCGACCACGACGCCGAACGTGCCCCGCAGGACCTGGGTCGAGTCGTCGTCGAAGGTCACCGTGAAGGTGACCTCGCAGGCGCCGGCCTCCGCGTCGCCGGCGACGTCGAACGTGAAGGCGCCGCCGGCGACCGTGACATCACCGTCCTGGACGCAGTCACCGGCGATCGCGACGGACTCCACCCGGTCGACGTCACCGCTCATCGTCGCGTTCACCTGGGTCCCGGGCGGCCCGGTGAGCGTGTCGAGCGTGAGACCGATCCTCGGCCCGTCCTCGGCGTCGAGGACGAACCCGAGCAGGCGCACCACGAACGACGCCATCTGGTCACGACGGGTCTCCTGGCCGGGGGCGAAGCGCTCGCCGCCCATCCCCTGCGTGATGCTCTGCTCCGCGGCCCCGTTGACCTTCGTGAAGTGGGTGTTGCCCGGGGGCACGTCGGTGAACTGCTGATCGGGAGAGTCGAAGGCGTCCACGTCGTCGTGCAGGGCGTAGCCCGCCGCGCGCATGAGGAAGGAGGCCATCTGGTCGCGGCGCGTGCGCAGCCCGGGACCGTACTCGTCGGCGGGCAGCCCCAGCGGACCGCCCTGGACGATGCCCGCCGCCGCGAGGCGGTTGACGTTGTCGGCGTGGATGTTGCCGTCACCGACGTCGGTGAACGTATCGGCCTCGCCCGCCGGCAGGCCGACACCGGCCGCGTCCAACGTCAACGCGATGAACGACGCCATCTGGTCGCGGCGCACCTGCAGCTGCGGCCGGAAGGTGCCGTCCTCGAAGCCCTGCACGATGTTGACCTCCGCGGCGCAGTCCACGTTCCCCTGGTGCGCCGGCGGGATGTCCTCGCGGTCGGTGAAGGTCGACGCCGGCGCTTCCGCGCACGGGTCGGCGGTCGGCTCCTGCGTCTGGGCTGGCTGGGCGAGCAGGGAACCGGTCATCGCCAACGCCCCCAGCACTGCCAGCACGCGCAGAGCAAGCCCGCTGTGGTGGTCCGTCACGGTCATCGGTGGCCTCCCAACAAGGCGGTGTGTCCTGCAGTCTCCGACCGCGCACCGGTCGGCGGCGACGAGCGCGCCGGCGCCCGTCGCTCAGACGTCCGGGGGAGGCTCAGCGATACGGTCTGCTGCGGACAAACCCATTTTGTCCCACTCATCATGGTCTGCACCTGCCGGACAGGACGGGTGGCAGGAACCTTCGCGAACCGTACACTGCCACTCGCCACACCCATCAGTCCGGCTGGAGGATCCACCACTTGACCTTTCGCTCCCGCTGGCGTGCCCTCACCGCCGTGGCGCTGGCCCTGATGCTCGTGGCCGCGCCCGCAGGGGCCCAGCCCCAGGGCGGTATCGGCGACCTGCTGGATGACCTGCTCGGCCGCGACACCCCCGACCTGGCGCCTGCTCCTTCGACCGAGCTTCCCGGGCGCTTCCCGAACGTGACCATGCGGGGGTCGGGCTGGGGTCACAGCGTGGGGATGAGCCAGTACGGGGCACGGGCGCAGGCCCAGGCCGGGCGCAGCGCGCCGCAGATCCTCGCCCACTACTACCCGGGGGTTGCCGTCGGCACCGCGGGCTCGGTCGACCCGGGCACGGAGGTGCGCGTCGAGCTGTTCGACGGCAGGGTCGATGGCGACGGCGCGCGGGAGGTCCGTGTGGCGACCCGTGGGCGCACCGGCGGCGCGAGCCCGACCAGCGCGGCGACCATCCGCCTGGGGCCGGGTCAGGCCGAGCGCGCCCTGCCCGCACCGGCCGGCGCATGGACCCTGGCGCAGGACGGCGGGGCGTTCGTGCTGCGCGATGCCGGCGGGGCAGAGCTCGAACGGGGCCCGGGGCCGGTCCGCCTGGGCATCGCCCCGCCGGCTGGTGCCAATCCGGGGGTGCTCTGCCTGCCGCAGCGGGGCTGCTCGGCCGGAGACCTGGCCGGGGCCTTCCAGTGGGGTCACGTGACCGTGGTCTGGGACGGCGCCGCCAACCGCATGCGCCCGATCTTGGCGATCCCGATGGAGCTGTACCTGCGGGGCCTGGCCGAGGTGCCGTCCATGTGGGAGACCGCCGCGCTGCAGGCTCAGGCGATCGCGGGACGCACCTATGCCAGCCGCCGGGTCGCCAGCGGTGCGCCCTGGCACCTGGACACGACCCCGCGGACCCAGGCCTACGCCGGCTGGGCCAAGGAGGGCGGCGCCGGTGGGAGCAACTGGGTGGCAGCGGTCACGTCCACCACCCGGCAGGTCGTCACCCACGAGGGCAGGCTCGCCGAGACCTACTACTCGTCCTCGCACGGTGGACGCACGGAGAACGTGCAGGACTCCTGGGCCTTCAGCGCCACGACCACGGACTACCCGTACCTGCGCAGCGTCGACGACCCCTGGTCGCGCGGCGCGGGCAATCCCTACGTCTCGTGGACCGCGCAGGTCAGCAACACCGAGTTCGTCCGTGCCGTGGCCGACCAGACCGGGGTCGCCCACATCGCCAGTATCGGCGTGCGCGACCGCACGCCCGGGGGCACCCCGCGGTCCCTGGCCGTGCGGGGCTGGACCGACGACGGCGAGCGGGTGACGCGCACGTTCAGCGGGGACAAGAACGCCGGCGCGACGCTGCGGATGCGCTGGCCGGTCCGCGACGGCCAGCCGTTCATGCGCAGCCAGCAGCTGCGGGCATTCAGCGTCTCGCCGTTCACCGACGACGACGGGTCCCCCCACGAGTTCAGCATCTGGGCCCTCGCCGAACGGGGCGTCACCCAGGGGTGCGACGCCGCCGACCCCGCCCGGTACTGCCCGCGGGCCACGGTCACCCGGGCGCAGATGGCCGCCTTCCTGGCACGGGCGCTGGGCCTGGACGCCGACCCGCACGCGTCCGACCGGTTCACCGACATCGCCCGCAACCCGCACCGCGCGGCGATCAACGCCCTGGCCCGCGCGGGCATCACCGGCGGCTGCAACGCCGGCGGCACGCGGTTCTGCCCCGCCAGGGGCGTCACCCGTGACCAGATGGCGTCCTTCCTGACCCGCGGCTTCGAGCTGCCCGGGGCTCGCGACCACGGCTTCACCGATGTCCCCGCGAGCTCACCGCACCGGGACGCCATCAATGCCGTGGCCGCCCGGGGGATCACCGCAGGGTGCGCCGCGGACCGCTACTGCCCTCGCGACGCGGTCACCCGGGCCCAGATGGCCTCGTTCGTCGCCCGCGCCCTCGGGGGGGGCTGGTAGGCCGGCGCGGCGATGCCGGGGTTGTGCGACCGCGTGCCGGTGCACGGAGCCGTCGGCCGGTTAGGCTTGCCCACCGTGAACCGCATCCACGTCTTCCTCGGGACCAAAGCCCAGTACATCAAGACCGCGCCCCTGCTGCGGCTGATGGACGAGCAGGGCGTCGAGTACCGGTTGATCGACTCCGGTCAGCACGCCCGCCTGTCCGTGACGATGCGCGCCGACCTCGGGGTCCGCGACCCTGACTACGTGCTGGGCGGCAAGGAGAACGTCGACACGATCGGCCACGCGCTGCTGTGGTCAGGGCGACTGACCACGCGGCTGCGCTCCCCCGCGCGCCTGCGCGGGGACGTGTTCGGCGGCGCGGGCGGGGTGTGCGTCGTCCACGGCGACACCCCCTCGACGCTGCTGGCTGCCCTGATGGCCCGGCGCGCCGGTCTCCAGGTCGCCCACCTGGAGGCTGGGCTGCGCAGCCACAGCCTGCTGAACCCCTTCCCCGAGGAGCTGGTGCGGCTGTGGGTGATGCGGCTTTCACAGCTGCTGTTCGCCCCCGACCGTGCCGCGCTGGCCAACCTGCGCGCCATGCGCCTGCGGGGCCGGGTGATCCCCCTGCAGGGCAACACCGTCATCGAGGCGCTGCGTCACAGCCTGCGAGACGCCGGCCCGCCGGGATCGGGCCCGGTCGTCGTGACCATGCATCGCGTCGAGAACCTGCGCAACCGGCGGCGCTTGGACGCCATGGTGCGCCTCGTGCTGCGCATCGCCGAGCGGCAAGCGGTCCGGTTCGTGCTGCACGGTCCCACGATCCAGACGTTGGCCCGCAGCGGTGCGGACCAGCTGATCCGCGACGCCGGCGTCGAGATGAGTCCCCTGGTGCCCCACTTCGAGTTCACCCGCCTGCTGCACACCGCGCCCTTCGTGATCACCGACGGCGGTTCCATCCAGGAGGAGTGCGCCCTGCTCGGGGTGCCCACGCTGCTGTGGCGGCTGCGGTCGGAGCGCCCGGACGGCCTCGGCAGCAACGTCGTCCTCTCGCGTTACGAACCCGCCGTGGTCGACGCCTTCCTCGCGCAGCCCGACCGCCACCGGCACGACCCGTTCTCCCCCGACGTCACCCCGTCCAAGGAGATCCTCGACCAGCTGCTGGCCACCCTGGACGAGATGGACCCCACCGCCCTTCGGTGAGGCGGCGCCTCGGAGGCGACCTGAGAGGGGGTGCTGGGAGCCGGAGACCGATGGGGCGCCGCCGCACACAGAAGCCGATCGGGCACTAGCGCGCCGCGGGCGCGTTAGGCTTGGCGGTGCGGCTTGGTCGGGCCGCATTCGGCGGAAAGGCATGGTGTGACGGTGGTGCTCGGTGGCGCCCGCCCGCTCGTGGTCGCCCTCGTGGCGGTCGCGCTCGCATTGTCCCTGCTGGCGGGCCCGGCGGGAGGCCAGGAGGAGGACGCCCAGGCTCGACCCGCCCCGTCGTTCACCTTGCGGGGCAGCGGCGAGGGCAGCGGTCTCGGCTTGAGCCAATGGGGTGCGCGGGCGCTGGCGCGTGACGGCCGCAGCCACACCCAGATCCTCGAGCACTTCTACACGGGCGTCACCGTCGACCCCCATGAGGTCACCCAGGCAAGCGACCCCGTGCGGGTCGGGCTGTTCCACGCCAACCCCGCGGTCACCGATCCGACCGTGCTGCGCCTGAGCGCGCTGCGGGCCGACGGGGACGGCGCCGTCGACGTGCGGCTCGCGCCCGACGGCTCGACCCACCGCGTGGCCGCCGGGCAGACGTGGACGATCGCGTTCGACCCCGGCATCCCGATCCTCCGGCCGGCCGGGCTCGTCCTGCGCGACGCCGGGGGCGGTGCGGTCGGGTACGGCGCGGGCCCGGCCAACATCCACATGGCCACCGCGGGCAGTCCCGCGCTGCGCCTGCCCCAGATCCCCGACGGCACCGGGAGCGGCGACGGCAGCCTGCGGCACGGCCAGATCACCGTGACCCGTGACGGCGACAGCGGTGCGCTGCGCCCGGTGCTGCGCCTGCCGCTGGAGGACTACCTGCTCGGGCTCGACGTCATCGACCCGTCGTGGGAGGCAGCGGCGCTGCGCTCCCAGGCCGTCGTCTCGCGCACGCTCGCCGCACGCCGGGTCGCGGCCGGGCCACGCGCGAGCTGTGGCTGCCACCTCGGGATGAGCGGTGACGACCAGGCCTACGCCGGTGCCGGCGCGGAGAGCGACACGTGGACCGCCGCGGTCAGCGACACGGCCGAGCAGGCCGTCGTCGACCAGGACGGCGCCCTCGTCGAGGCCCTCTTCGCCCCGGCGCACGGCGGACGCAGCGAGCAGTCCGAGGAGTCCTGGGCCCTGGCGGGGCGGACCGTGCCCGCCCTGCGCAGCGCCGGCGACCCGTGGGTGGGCAACACCGAGCTCGCCGCGGCGTACCCGCAGGCGTCGTGGAGCCACGAGCTCGACCACCACGTCCTCGCTGGCCTTGCGGATCTCGCCACCGTCACCGCGGTCGACGTCGTGACCCGAACGATCGGCGGGACGCCACGCACCCTGGCCGTCTCGGGCTGGACCAGCGGCGGTGCACGAGTCGATCGGCGGGAGATCACCGGCGACGGCATCGAGGTGGCCGGCGCCGACCTGTACCTGGCCTTGCGTGACCAGGGCGACGCGCCACCCTCCCAGCAGTTCGGTGTCATCGCCTACCGCGACTTCCGCGACGTGGCCGCCTCGTCGGTGCACGCCTACAACATCGCGGCCATCGCCGAGCGCGGTGTGGCGGCGGGCCGCCCCGACGGCACGTACGACGCGCGTGCCGGCGTCCGTCGCGACCAGATGGCCACGTTCCTCGCGCGCGCGCTGGACCTGCCGCTGGACCCGGGCGCCGCCGACCGGTTCGACGACGTGGCGCGCGACTCGCCGCATCGCGACGCGGTCAACGCCGTGGCCGCGGCACGCATCACCGAGGGCGTGGCGCCCCGCCGCTTCGCCCCCGGGGCCACCGTCACCCGCGACCAGATGGCCACGTTCATCGCTCGCGCGTTCGAGCTCGACGAGGGCGCCCAGGACCGCTTCACCGACATCGACGACTCCGTGCACCGGGCCCGCATCAACGCCGTCGCCGCGGCGGACATCACCGCCGGGTGCTCCGAGGACCGCTACTGCCCGCGCCTGCCGGTGACCCGCGACCAGATGGCGAGCTTCCTCGCCCGCGCCCTCGGTTTCGGCTGGTAGGCTGCCACCGTACGAGGCGCGTCGTAGCGAAACGTCGTGATCCGTGAAATCCCTGGGGGCCAGAATCGTGGAGGCCCGGCATCCAGCCGTGGGTGTGGTCCGAGCACCCCGTCAGTGGGTGCTCCTGGCGGGCGTGGCCACCATGCTGCTCGGGGTTGTCGCCGGCGCCGCCGCCACCAGCGCGTCGACGTGGCAACAGTCCCTCGCCGCCGAGCAGCGGCTGCTCCCGGGGGTGACCCTCGCCGGCACCGACCTCGGCACCGCCACCCTCGACGATGCCCGTGCGCTGGTCCGCGGTGCCGCCCACGCAGCCCTGTCCCGACCGGTGACCGTCGCCCACGGCGACCTGGAATGGGAGCTGACCGCCCGCGAGCTGGGCGCGACCACCAGCGCCGAGGACCAGCTCGAGGCGGCCGCGGCCGCCACCTCGGCCACCTCCCTGGCGCAGCTGGCGATGATCCGCTGGCTCGGCGCCAGCCCCGACCGCGCGATCGACGTCACGGTGTCGGTCCCGCCGGAGCGCCTGCTGGCCTTCGTCGACGACGTCGGCGAGGCCGTTGACCGCGAGCCGCGGGACGCCACCGCCGAGCAGACACCCGAGGGCCTGACGGTCCGCGAGTCCGTCCCCGGCCGGCAGCTGGACCGCGTCGCCGCGGCCGGCGCGGTGCTTTCCGCCCTGCGCGGGGGGACCGACCGGGTCGAGCTGTCCCCGGACGAGGTCGCCCCCGCGGTGGACGCCGGGCAGGTCGCAGACCTCCTGCCCGCGCTCGAGCGCGCCGTCGAGGACGCCATGGACCGCACGGTGACGATCACCCATGGCACGCAGCGCTGGCAGGTGTCACCGCGCTCCCTCGCCGCGACCCCGGACCTGGGGCCGGCCGTGGAGACCGCGCTGGCCCAGCATGGCGACACCATGCGGTCCGTCCGAGCCGTTGCGCTGCACGCGACCGCCCGCTCCGCGCTGGCCACGGCGGTTGCGTTCACCGTGGACAACGAGCCGCTCGGTGCGCTGCTCGACGCGATCGGCGAGCAGATCGGTCACGACGCCCAGGACGCCACCGTAGACTACTCGTCCGGCTGGGTGCAGGTCGTCCCCGGTCGGCCGGGACGGACCGTGGACCGCCACGGGGCCGCAGCGGCGCTGCGCGATGCGCTGGCCGGCGGCGCGGACACCGTGGAGCTGCCGGTCCGCGAGACCACACCGCAGGCCGACGACCTGGGGCAGATCGTGCTGGTCCGCCAGAACGAGCGCCGCGTCTACCTCTACGAGGACGGCGAGATCGTGGCCGACTGGCCCGTCGCCGTGGGTCAGGCCGGCGCGGACACCCCCACCGGGGTGTTCACCGTCGGCGCCAAGCGTGCCGCACCCACCTGGTACAACCCCGCGCCCAACGGCTGGGGGGCCGCCATGCCGAGCGTGATCGGCCCGGGCCCGAACAACCCGCTCGGTTTGCGCGCGGTGAACTGGATGGATGGCGACCACGACACGCTGATCCGCTTCCACGGCACCGCCAACATCGGCTCGATCGGCGCGGCCGCCTCCCGCGGCTGCGTGCGCCTGACCAACGCCGATGTGGTGGCCCTGTTCGACATGGTCGAACCCGGCGCCACGATCGTGTCGCTGCGCGAGTGACCGGAGCCCTCCGGCGGTTCACGCCTCCGGGGGGTCGCCGGACGCTGCCCCCGGCCCGCCGCGGGCAGCGCGACCCGCGGCGGTGCGCAGGCCGGTGGCCCCGAACGCCACCGCGTCGCGCACCGCGACGAGGGCCCGGTACCCACCCACGACGACGGCCACGCCGGCCACCGCCTCGGTGGTGAGCAGCGCCGCGACCGTCAGCTCGAACACGCCGGCGCCCTGCGGCGCGAACACGGCGAGGAACCCGACGCCCCACGCCACCATGAACGAGCCGGCGACCTCGATGACCGACCCCACCGCCACCCCGGGGAAGGCCGCCAGGTAGACGCTGAACGTGGTGGCCGAGTAGGCCCAGAAGACCGCCATCCACCCGAGCAGACGCAGGTGGCGCCGCCAGGTGAGCGGCACCGCCTGGCCGCCGCGGCGGCGCGCGACCAGACGCAGCAGCGCGTTGACGACCGGCGGGGACGCGAGCACCGCCAGCGCGACGCAGGCGGCGGCCACCTGCCACCCCGCCGCTGGCAGCCGCCCGCTGACCAGCAGCAGCACCGCCCCGAACGTGAGCACCACGACGATGGACAGGGCGGACTCCAGCACGGCCACCGTCCCCACGGCCCGCCTGCTGGCCCCTGCCCGGTGCAGCAGGGTCGCGCGGCCCAGGGCGTACCAGACGCTGCCCGGCAGGTAGCGCGTCGGTACGGACCGGGCCGTCGCGTCGACGACGGTGGCCCACCGCTGGCGCTCCCCCAACGCGTCCAGCGCACTGGTCCAGAACCCCGCGTTCACCCCCAGCTGACCCAGGGCCAGCGCCAGTGACAGCAGCAGCAGGCCCGGTCGGGCTCCCGCCACGAGCTCGGCAAGGTCCTCCCGACGCGACCACACCAGCCACACCACGACCGCCACCAGCACGCCGACGTAGATCCAGCGCGCGACCTGCAGCAGGCGGTTGCGCGTGGCGTCGGTCACGCTCACCGGTCGAGCAGTCGGTCCAGGGCGGCATCGTTGACCCGGTCGCGCGCACGCAACCGGTCACGGGCGGTCGCCACCGCCGCGTCGTGTCCGCTGACCGCGTCGACCGCTCGCGCGAGCCCGCCGAGGTCCCTTTGGTCCCAGGCGAGCAGGGCACCGCCCGCTCCCAGCTCCCCCGCCAGTGCGTCGACCTTGGGGGCGTAGCCGATCAGCACGCACGGTCGGGCGGCCAGCACCGCGCCGATGCCGGCGTGGTAGCGCATCGCCACGACCGCCCGGGCGGCGGCGATCTCGCCCAGCACACCGTCGAGGTCGGGTGCGGCCGTCGTGACGGTCGCGTCCATGCGCTCGGCGACGCGGCGGTGCAGCGCGTCGTCGCGGTCGCGCTGCAGTGCCACGAAGCGCACCGCCAGCCCCGTGGCGTGCGCGGCCTGGTCCAGAGCGTGCGCGACCGCGGCGACGACGGCGTCGGGGGTGGCGTCCCCGCGCAGGCCCGCCGGCAGACGCTTGCGCCCGGCCGACCAGGGCCGTAGGCAGACCACGAGCTGGTCGGCAGGCGCCGCGGCGGGAGTCGGCAGCCCCAGCACCAGATCGGCCGCCACGCCCACGTCGTGCACCCCGACCGCCTCGAGCAGGCGGGCGGAATCGCCGTCGCGGGCGCTCACCGCGACCGCGCCACGCAGCCCCCGGCGCACCAGCAGCCGTCCCAGGCGGGTGTCCAGGCGGCCCGCGCCCACTCCCACCGCCGCGAAGGGGGTCCGGCGACCCCGCGCCACCGCCACGCGCGACAGGTGGTAGGGCAGGTTCAGCGGGCTGGTCTCGTCCTGGAGCAGCCCCCCGCCGCCGAACACCACGCCATCGGCCTGGCCAGCGGCGGCGATCAAGCCGGGCAGGTCGCGGTGGTCCAGTGCCGCCACACCGTGCGCGGCGCTCGTCGCAGCCGGGTCGACCGACACGACCGCGACGGCCGCGCCCCGCCCCGCGAGCTTGGCGTGCAAGGCCGCGAAAACCAGCTCGTCGCCGAGGTTGGTGGACCCCACCCAGCCGGCAACCAGGACACGGGGCACGGGCCGCGCGTTCCCGGCTACTGCTTGCGGGGCGGCAGCAACCGCAGGCCGAGGTCGGCCAGCAGCGCCGGGTCCGCGGCGGTGGGAGCGTCGGTCATCGGGTCACCGCCCGTCTGCGTCTTCGGGAACGCGATCACGTCACGCAGGCTGCCGGCGCCCGCCATCAGCATCGCGATACGGTCCAGACCGAACGCGATGCCCCCGTGGGGCGGCGCCCCGTAGGACAGCGCGTCGAGGAGGAACCCGAACTTCTCGTCGGCCTCGGCGGCGTCGATGCCGAGCAGGGCGAAGACCCGCTGCTGCACGTCGCGGCGGTGGATGCGGATCGATCCGCCACCGAGCTCCGAGCCGTTGAGCGCGAGGTCGTAGGCGCGGCTCATCGCCTCCCCGGGCGCGTCCTCGAGGGTCGCGAGCGACGCGTCGTCGGGTGCGGTGAACGGATGGTGCATCGCGTCCCAGCGCTGCGCGTCGGGATGCCACTGGAGCAGCGGCCAGCGGGTCACCCACACGAAGTCCCACCGGTCGGCGGGGACCAGGTCGCGGTCGCGCGCCAGCGCCACGCGCACCGCGCCCATCAGCTCCTGGGTGACGCGGGTCTCGCCGGCCCCGAAGAACAGGGCGTCGCCGTCCTCGAGACCAGTCGCCTCGACGAGTTCGTTGATCTCGTCGAGAGTGAAGAACTTCGCGAGAGGGCCACGCGGCGTGCCCTTCTCGTAGACAACCCAGGCCATGCCCTTCGCCCCGCGGCGCTTGGCGAACTCGACCCACTCGTCGAACTCCCGGCGGGTCAGCTGTCCGCCGCCGGGCAGGCGCACCGCGAGCACGCTGCCGCCCGCCTCCAGGGCACCCTTGAAGATCCCGACCTCGGTGCCGGCGAAGACCCCGGCCAGGTCAACCAGCTCCATGCCGAAGCGGGTGTCGGGGGCGTCGGTGCCGTAGCGGGCCATCGACTCGGCGAAGGTGATGCGCGGGAACGGGGCGGCGAGGTCCACACCGAGCAGCTCGGACCACAGCGCGGTCATGAGCTCCTCCATCAGCGAGAAGAGATCCTCCTCGTCGATGAAGCTTGCCTCGACGTCGAGCTGGGTGAACTCGGGCTGGCGGTCCGCCCGCAGGTCCTCGTCGCGGAAGCAGCGGGCGATCTGGTAGTAGCGCTCCAGGCCCGCGACCATCAGCAGCTGCTTGAACAGCTGGGGGGACTGCGGCAGTGCGTACACGTTGCCCGGCTGCAGGCGGGCGGGCACGAGGAAGTCACGGGCGCCCTCGGGCGTGGAGCGGGTCAGGATCGGCGTCTCCACGTCGAGGAAGCCGTGCGCCTCCATCACGCGGCGGATCACGCGGGTGACGTCGCCCCGCAGGCGGATCGCCCGCGCGACCGCCGGGCGGCGCAGGTCGAGGTAGCGGTAGCGCAGGCGCAGGTTCTCCTCGGCCGGGTTGTCGTCGTCCAGGGGGAACGGCGGGGTCTCCGACTCGGCGAGGATCTCCAGCGCGGTTGCGGCGATCTCGACCTCGCCGGTCTCCAGGGCGGGGTTGACCATGCCCTCCGGGCGGGTGCGCACCCTGCCGGTGACGCGGACGACGTACTCGCCGCGAACCCGGTGCGCGGCCTCCAGCGCCGCCGACGCGGTGGGGTCGGCCACCACCTGCACCACCCCGGAGCGGTCGCGCAGGTCGAGGAAGACCACGCCGCCGTGGTCGCGCCGGCGGGCCACCCAGCCCGCCACCGTCACCTCGGTGCCGTCGTCGCCGGGGCGCACCGTGCCCGCGCCGTGGGTGCGGAGGGATCCGTAGGGGGTCACGCCCGCGAAGGCTAGCCGTTCGACCAACACGGGAGCGAACCGGCGGGCCTGGGAGACTGCTCTGCATGCGGCACTACCTGCGGGCGGCCCACCTCGAGCCCAGCCTCACCGTCACGGCTGTGGCGTGCGCGCTGGCGGTCGGGGCCGGACGGTCGGGCGCGGGGGTGGTGTGGGTCGGGGCGGCTGTCCTGGCCGGACAGGTCTCGGTCGCCTGGGGCAACGACTGGCTCGACCGCGAACGCGATCGGATGGTCGGCCGGCCGGACAAGCCTGTCGCGGCCGGCGCGCTGGCGCCCGCTGCGGTCCGCAACGCGGCGCTGGTGGCGCTCGGGGCGGCGGTGGCGCTGTCCCTGGCCAGCGGGCCCCGCGCCACCGCCGTGCACCTGCTCGGCCTCGGGGCGGGCTGGGCGTACAACCTGCGCCTGAAGGCCACCGGGGCCAGCGTCGTGCCCTATGCCGTCGCGTTCGGCCTGATCCCGGTGTTCGTGTGGGTGGGGCTGCCCGGCCACCCGCTCCCGCCGTGGTGGGCGGCCGTCGCGTCGGCGCTGCTGGGCTCGGGCGCGCACTGCACCCAGGCGCTGCCCGACCTGGACGCCGACGCCCGCACCGGCGTGCGGGGCCTGCCGCAGCGCCTGGGGTTCCGCGGGTCGCTGGTGGCGGCCGCGGGACTGCTCGGCGCCGGGGCCGCGGTGATCGCCGCCGGGGTACGCCCGCTCGAGCCGGTCACGGGGAGCGCGGTGGCCGCGGGCCTGCTACTGGTGGGGGGCATGCTGGTCGCGGGGCTGCGCGGACGGACGCGCCTGGCCTTCCACCTGACCATCGCCGCCGCCGGGGCGGTCCTGGTGGCCTTCCTCGCGGGCACCGCCGGCGCCTGACCCGCCAGGGACCCCCACGCCGGCGCCCGACCCGCCGGCGCCCGACCCGCCGGCGCCCGACCCGCCGGCGCCCCCACCGCCCGCGCCCGACCCGTCCGGTCCCCGAGGCGACGAGGGCCGCCGGCCCGCCGCGG
>JBBDQS010000128.1 GCA_040905805.1 Egibacteraceae bacterium
CGGGTCGGCGCCCGTCAGGCGACCTGGCCCATGCGGCGGGCGATGGCCTCCAGGTTGCGCACCCGGGTCTCGGTGGGCGGGTGGGTCCGGAACATCTTCGTCAGCTGCCCGCGCCCGCCGAACGGTGCGGCGATGTAGAGGGAGCTGAAGGCGCTCGAGGTCTCGGCGGGTGTGCCGCCCATCTGCGCGCGGCGCTGCCCGCCGGTCTCCAGCTTCTGCAGCGCGCGGGCCAGTGCCATCGGGTTGCCGCAGAGCTCGGCGCCGGAGGCGTCGGCGGCGGTCTCGCGGCTGCGGGTGACGGCGAACTGGATGAGCATCGCCGCGATGGGCGCGAGCAGGATCAGCGCGATCTGGGCGACGGGGTTGGCGCCGCGGTCGCGCCCGCCGAAGAACAGCGCGAAGCGCGCCAGGAAGGTGACCGCCGTGGCGATCGTGGCGGCGATGGTGCCGATCAGGATGTCGCGGTTGTAGACGTGCTGGAGCTCGTGGGCGAGCACGCCCTCCATCTCGTCGCGGTCGAGCAGGTCGATGAGCCCCTGGTTGACGCAGACCGCGGCGTTGCTCGGGTTGCGCCCGGTGGCGAACGCGTTGGGCTGCGGGGACGGCGAGATGTACAGCTTCGGCACCGGCTTGTTCGCCCGCTGCGCCAGGCTCTGCACCATGGAGTGGTACCAGCCGTACTCGGCCTCGCTGGCCGGCTTGGCGCGCGCCATCTTGATGGCGAGCTTGTCGGAGAACCAGAACGTCCCGGCGTTCAGGGCCAGGGCGATGCCCAGGGCGATCACCAAGCCGGTCTGACCCCCGGCCCATGAGCCCACGAACATCAGCAGACCGGCCAGGCCGGCGAGCAGCACCGCGGTCTTCATGGCCTTCATCGCACGTCTCTCCTGGAAGGGTGGGTTGACCATCCCCAGGATATCGTGCGCCCACCCCGGCGCGACGGCCTGTTCGACCCCGCCGACCCCGCCGATCAGCCGCCGGTGACCAGGGTGGACACCTGCGCGGCGCGGGCGAACAGGTCGGGCGCGAAGAACACGGCGACCGCCACCACCGCCAGCGCGCTGACCGTGAAGTGCAGGGCGAAGCCGGGACGCACCGGGGCGTCCTCGGTGGGCGCGTCCATCCACATCGTGCGCACGAGCGACAGGTAGTAGAACATCGAGATCACCGCGTTGACCACGACCGCGCTCGCCAGGAAGTAGGCGAAGGCCGTGCCGGTGCTGACCGCCGCGGCGATCACGAAGAACTTGGCCCAGAAGCCGATCACCGGCGGGATGCCGCCGAGCGACACCAGGAAGACCGTCAGGCCGGCTGCCAGCGCGAAGTTGCGCCGGCCGAGCCCGGCGTAGTCGGCCGTGCGCCGCTCCGGATGGTGCCCGGCCATCGAGGTCACGACGGCGAACGCCCCCACGTTCATGACGGCGTAGGACAGCAGGTAGATGAGCACGGCCGCGAACGCCTGGGTGTTCACCTCGGCGATCCCCGCATCGCCACCGGTCGCGCGCACCAGTCCGAACGGCACCAGCATGTAGCCCGCGTGGGCGATCGAGGAGTAGGCGAACATCCGCACGACGTTGGTCTGCTGCATCGCCGTCAGGTTGCCGAGCGTCATCGTCAGCACCGCGACGATCCCGAGGATGGGCGCCCACACGTCGGCCAGGGGCTCGAAGGCCACGAAGCAGACCTGCAGCAGCCCGGCGAAGCCGGCGGCCTTGGACGCCACCGACAGGAAGGCGGTCACCGGCACCGGCGACCCCTCGTAGGTGTCCGGTGCCCAGAAGTGGAACGGCACGGCGGAGACCTTGAACGCGAACCCGACGATCACGAACAGCAGGGCGGCGAACAGCAGCGGCTCCCGGGGCGCGTCCGCGAGTGCCGCTGCCACCCCCTGCAGGTCGGTCGTGCCCGTGAACCCGTAGACGATCGACAGGCCGAAGAGCAGCACCGCCACGGACAGCACGCCGATGAGGAAGAACTTGAGCGACCCCTCCGTGCTGCGCAGGTCGAACTTGCGCAGCCCGGCCATCACGAACCCGGGGACGCTGATCAGCTCCAGGGCGACGAAGATCATCACGAGGTCGCGGGCGCTGGGCATGAGCAGCATGCCGACGAACGCGGCGAGCACCAGGAAGTAGTACTCCCCCTGGTAGGTCCGGATGGAGGCGAAGTACCGGTAGCTGATGAGCATGACGAACGCGGCGGTGACGAGGAAGAACGCCTTGAAGAGCAGGGCGTAGCTGTCGACCACGAACATCGTGCCGAAGGCGCTGCGGGTCTGGCCGTCCACGGCGAGGGCGGCGACCCAGACCAGGGCGGCGACCACCCCGACGAACGCGACGGGGTTCACGAACCGCTTGCGGGCTCCCTGCCACACGAGGTCGCTGAGCAGGACGGCCAGTGCCGCCCCGAGGAGCGTGAGCTCGGGAGCGAGCGCGAACCAGTCGATCTGGGTGACGTCGGTCATGTCCGCGCTCCGCTAGCCGGCCAGCGCACTGAGATAGGCGACCACGTCGGGGTTGGTGATGCCGAAGACGAGGAAGGGCAGCACCCCGAGCGCGCCGACCAGCAGGAGCAGGGGCAGCCACGTGGCCCACTCGACCACGGAGATGTCGGGGAGGTCCGCGTCACGCCACCGCTGCGGGGCCTCGCCCATCAGCACCCGCTGCATCATCCAGAGGAAGTACCCGGCCGTCAGGACGGTCCCGACGGCGCCGAAGACCATCAGCACCCGGAAGAGGGTGAGGTAGCCGCCGTCCACGATCGCCTGGGCGGGGCTGAAGGCCGCGAGCAGGGCGAAGACCTCGCCCCAGAACCCGGCCAGCCCGGGCAGCCCCAGGCTCGCGATCGCCACGAACCCCAGGACGAAGCCCATGCGCGGCATGACCTGCATCACCCCGCCGCCGATCTCGGCGATCGTGCGCGTGTGGTAGCGCTCCTTCAGGCTGCCGACCACGAAGAACAGCATGCCGGTGATGACCCCGTGCGCGATCATGCCGAAGATCGCCGCGTTGATGCCCGTGGGGGTGAGCGTGGCGATGCCGAGCATGACGAAGCCCATGTGGCCCACGGAGCTGAACGCGATCAGGCGCTTCAGGTCGGTCTGGGCCAGGCAGCACAGGGCCGCGTAGAGGATCGCGATCACCGCGAGGATGGCGATGATCGGCGCGAAGTCCACCGCGGCCTCCGGCAGGATCGGCAGGGCGATGCGCACGAACCCGTAGGTGCCCATCTTCAGCAGGATGCCCGCCAGCAGGACGCTGCCGATCGTCGGCGCCTCGGTGTGGGCGTCGGGCAGCCAGGTGTGGAAGGGCCACATCGGGACCTTGATGGCGAAGCCGAGGAAGATCCCGAGGAACGCCAGGCGTCCGAACGTGCCGGCGAACTCACCGGCGGCGCCGGCTTCGGCAAGGGCGAGGATGTCGAAGGTCGGCTGCGGTGCGGTGAAGTACAGGGCCAGGAAGGCCACCAGCATGAACACCGAGCCGAACAGCGTGTAGAGGAAGAACTTCACGGCGGCGTACT
>JBBDQS010000129.1 GCA_040905805.1 Egibacteraceae bacterium
GTCGGTGCGCTCTTCGGGGGGCGCTGCGCTCGCGAAAGTCTTAGCCCCCTCAGACCGCACCGACGCCCCCCGCCTCCCGTCCCCCCGTCCCCTGTCCCCTGTCCCCCGTGGACGCAAGCCGCGTCGGTTGACAGGGGATCGAGGGGGACGTAGGCTGGCCGCTCCTGGATGACGCCCGGGCTCGCCCGGGCGTCGTTCGTGTACGCCCCCCGCTCGCGGCACAACCGGAAGCCCGGCTTCCGGTGCAACCCGCCGGCTGACTGTCGCCGCAGGTTGTTCGCCACCGACGCAGCGGAACCCCGACCCAAGCGCACCGCGGAGTTGCCGCGCCGCCGCACCGTCAGAACGCCCGAGCCCGTGGGTCGGGCCGAGCACCGAGGACGATGATGCCCACCATCCAGCAGCTGGTTCGCAAGGGCCGCCAGGACAAGGCGGAGAAGGCCAAGACCCCGGCATTGAAGGGGTCGCCGCAACGCCGTGGTGTGTGCACGCGCGTGTACACCACCACGCCGAAGAAGCCGAACTCCGCGCTGCGCAAGGTCTGCCGTGTGCGGTTGACCTCGCAGATCGAGGTGACCGCCTACATCCCGGGCGAGGGCCACAACCTGCAGGAGCACTCGATCGTGCTCGTGCGCGGCGGTCGCGTGAAGGACCTCCCCGGTGTGCGCTACAAGGTCGTGCGGGCGGCGCTTGACGCCTCCGGTGTGCGGGACCGCAAGCAGGCGCGGTCCAAGTACGGCGCCAAGAAGGAGGGGTAGGGCATGCCTCGCAAGGGACCGGCACCCAAGCGGCCGCTGCTAGCGGACCCGAAGCACGAGAGCACGCTGGTCACCCAGCTGATCAACAAGATGATGCTGGACGGCAAGCGCTCCATCGCCGAGCGGCTCGTGTACGACGCCTTCGAGCTCATGCGTGAGCGCACCGGCGCCGACCCGGTGCAGACGTTCAAGAAGGGCCTCGACAACGTGAAGCCCGCGTTGGAGGTCAAGTCCCGGCGCGTCGGCGGTGCGACCTACCAGGTCCCGATCGAGGTGCGCCAGGGCCGGGGCACCACGCTCGCCCTGCGCTGGGTCGCGCAGTACGCCCGCGCCCGCCGCGAACCGACGATCTCGGAGCGGTTGGCCGGTGAGCTGCTCGACGCGAGCAACAACGCCGGCGCGGCGGTCAAGCGCCGCGAAGACACCCACAAGATGGCCGAGGCCAACAAGGCCTTCGCCCACTATCGCTGGTAGGAGTCATGGCTAAGCGCGACTTTCCGATCCGTCTGACCCGCAACATCGGGATCATGGCGCACATCGACGCCGGCAAGACCACCACCACCGAGCGCATCCTCTTCTACACCGGCCGGTCCTACAAGATGGGTGAGGTGCACGAGGGTGCTGCCGTCATGGACTGGATGGACCAGGAGCAGGAGCGGGGCATCACGATCACGTCGGCCGCCACCACCTGCGAGTGGGACGGTCACCAGATCAACATCATCGACACCCCTGGCCACGTCGACTTCACCGTCGAGGTGGAGCGCAGCCTGCGCATCCTCGACGGGGCCGTGGCCGTGTTCGACGCCGTGTCCGGAGTCGAGCCCCAGTCCGAGACCGTGTGGCGCCAGGCGGACAAGTACGGGGTCCCCCGCATCTGCTTCATCAACAAGATGGACCGCACAGGTGCCGACTTCTACGGCTCCTTCGACTCCCTCGTCGACCGGCTCGGCGCGAACCCCGTCGCCCTCCAGCTGCCGGTCGGCTCGGAGAGCGAGTTCATCGGCGTCGTCGACCTGATCGACATGAACGCCCGCGTCTGGGAGGGCTCCGGCGACGACTTCGGGACGACGTGGACCGACGTCGACATCCCCGATGACCTCGTGGAGCGCGCGAAGGAGCACCGGGCGAGGCTGGTCGAGAAGGTCGCCGAGACCGACGACGCGCTGCTCGAGAAGTTCGTCGGTGAGGTGGAGCTCACCCGCGAGGAGCTCATCGCGGGCATCCGCCACGCCACCATCAGCAACGCCCTCACGCCGGTGCTGTGCGGCACCGCCTTCAAGAACAAGGGCGTGCAGCTGCTGCTCGACGCCGTGGTGCGCTTCCTGCCGAGCCCGGAGGACGTGCCCCCCATGGAGGGCGTCGACGTCAAGACCGCCGCACCGATCGAGCGCAAGCCGCACGACGACGAGCCGTTCAGCGCATTGGCCTTCAAGATCATGAGCGACCCGTACGTCGGCAAGCTCACGTACTTCCGGGTCTACTCCGGGCAGGTCAACCAGGGCGATCAGGTCATCAACTCGACCAAGGACAAGAAGGAGCGCTTCGGGCGCATCCTGCAGATGCACGCCAACCACCGGGTCGACCGCGATGCCGCCCTGACCGGCGACATCGTCGCGGCGGTCGGGATGAAGCACACGAGCACCGGGGACACCCTGTGCGACCCGGACCACCCGGTCCTGCTCGAGACGATGGACTTCCCCGAACCGGTGATCGACATCGCCATCGAGCCGAAGACCAAGGCCGACCAGCAGAAGCTCGGCACGAGCCTGCAGAAGCTGGCCGAAGAGGACCCGACGTTCCGCGTCCGCACGGACGACGAGACCGGCCAGACCATCATCGGCGGCATGGGCGAGCTGCACCTGGAGGTGCTGGTCACCCGCCTGCTGCGCGAGTTCAAGGTCGATGCCAACGTGGGCAAGCCCCAGGTCGCCTACCGCGAGACCATCAAGCGGCCCGTCTACGACCACCTGCTGCGGTTCAAGCGCCAGACCGGTGGCTCCGGGCAGTTCGCCGAGGTGGAGATCACCCTGGAGCCCACCGGCGTCTTCGCCGAGGAGCCGCGCCAGGTCCTCGACGACCGCGGCGAGCCGACCGGGCAGATCGGTGGCTACGAGTTCAGCGACGCGATCAGGGGCGGCTCCATCCCGAAGGAGTTCATCCCCTCGGTGGACGCCGGGATCCGCGATGCCATGGAGGGCGGCATCCTCGCGGGCTACCCGCTCGTGGACGTGAAGGCCTCCCTGACCGACGGGAACTACCACGACGTGGACTCGTCGGAGATGTCGTTCAAGATCGCCGGCTCGATGGCGCTGAAGGAGGCGGCCCGCAAGGGTCACCCCGTGCTCCTGGAGCCGGTCATGGACGTGGAGGTCGTCACCCCCGAGGAGTACATGGGCGACGTCATCGGCGACCTGTCGGGCCGACGAGGCCAGATCGGGCAGATGACCGCCCGAGGCAACTCCCAGGTCATCACCGCGACCGTGCCGCTGTCGGAGATGTTCGGCTACGCCACCGACCTGCGTTCGAAGACCCAGGGTCGCGCCAACTACACCATGCAGTTCAGCGGCTACGAAGAAGTGCCTGCATCCCTGGCCGCGGAGATCGTCGCGAAAGTACGAGGAGAGTAGACATGGGCAAGGCGAAGTTCGATCGGACGAAGCCGCATCTGAACATTGGGACGATCG
>JBBDQS010000130.1 GCA_040905805.1 Egibacteraceae bacterium
TGCTTCCACACGAGAAGTGACCCCAACCCCCACCCACACCTTGTTCAAATGCCCCACATAAGTTCAGTTGCTCGTGGTGGAGGGCACCATCGACGGTGACGACCGCACCGCCCGGGCCCGGATTCGCGACGCCGCCATCACCCGCTTCGCCGAGGACGGGGTGGCGGGCACCAGCGTGCGCGCGATCGCTGGCCAGGCGGGTGTCTCGGCGGCGCTGGTCATCCATCACTTCGGGTCCAAGGAGGCGCTGCGCGCGGCCTGCGACGAGCACGTGGCGGCCACCATCCGCGAGCGCAAGCAGACGGCGATGGCCGCCGGCCCCGGGCTCGACCCTGGACGCTCGGGGCGCTGGTCCTGCACGAGCACGTGCACCGGCTGCTCGGGGCCGACCTGACGGGCTCACCCGACGAGGTTGCTGCAGCGACCGCGTACGTCGGGCCGGTGCTGGAGCTGCTCAGCGACGGGCTCATCACCGAGGCGGCGGCCACGCGCATGCGCGCGGCGTTCACCACGCCGCACGAGGAGCACGGCGAGAAGGAGGCGGGGTCGTGACCGACGTCGTGATCCGCACGGAGGGCCTGGTCAAGGACTACGGGGACGTCCGGGCGCTGGCCGGGGTCGACCTGGAGGTCCGCCACGGCGAGGTGTTCGGCTTCCTCGGCCCAAACGGCGCCGGCAAGTCGACCACCATCCGGGTGCTGCTCGACCTGCTGCGGCCTACGGCCGGGCGCGCCGAGGTGTTCGGCGTCACCCCCCAGGCCGGGGGACCGTCGCTGCGCGTGCGCATCGGCTACCTGCCGGGCGAGCTGACCATGTCCGGCCGCACGACCGCGGGCCAGCTACTCGCCCACCTCGCTCGCCTGCGCGGCGGTGCCGGGGCCGACGGGGTCGGCCCCCTGGCCGAGCGCTTCGGCCTGGACCTCGACCGCCCGATCCGTGGCCTGTCCAAGGGCAACAAGCAGAAGATCGGGGTCGTCCAGGCGTTCATGCACCGCCCCGACCTGCTGGTCCTCGACGAGCCGACCAGCGGCCTCGACCCCCTCCTGCAGCGCGAGTTTCTCGACCTGGTCGTGGAGGCCCGCGACCGCGGGGCGACGGTGTTCATGTCCTCCCACGTGCTGAGCGAGGTCGAGGAGATCGCCGGGCGCGTGGCGATCATCCGCGCCGGGCGCATCGTCGACGTCGACGACGTGCGCACCCTGCGCCACCGGGCCGGCCAGCTGGTCGAGCTGCGCTTCGGCGAACCCGTGGACCCCCGGCGGTTCACGGGCCTTGACCACGTCGAGGACGTCGATGTGCAGTGGTGGTCCGAGGACGGCGTCGACGGCTCGACCCTGCGCTGCCTGCTGCGCGGCGAGCCGGACGCCCTGCTGAAGGCCGCCGCCGGCTACCGGGTGCTGCGCTGGTCGGCCGCCGACCGTGAGTTCGACGACCTGTTCCTGGACTTCTACCGCGTCCCGGTCGACGAGCTCGCCGACGAGGACGTGCCCGCCGATGGCCGCTGACGCCCTGCCCGTCACCACCGGCGTCCTGCGCGACACGCGCCGGTCCCTGCTGCTGTGGGGGATCGCCGTCGCGGCCGTGACCGCCATCTACGTGGGCTTCTGGCCCGCGATGGGCGAGGGCGCCGACATCGAGAGCTTCATCGAGAACATGCCGGAGGGGTTGGTGCAGGCCCTCGGGTACGACCAGATCGCCACCCCCGCGGGGTACCTGCGCTCGACGGTCTACGGCCTGCTCGCCCCGGTGCTGCTGCTGGTGTTCGCCATCGGTGCGGGCGCCCGCCTCGTCGCCGGCCAGGAGGAGGACGGCACCCTGGAGCTGGAGCTGACCGCGCCGATCGCGCGGGGTGCGCTGCTCACCGGACGGCTGCTGGCGCTCTGGGCGAGCGCGACCGTGTTGGTGGCGATCGTCACCCTGACGGCGCTGGCGCTCGTGTCGGCCATCGACATGGACGTCGCCGCGGGCAACATCGTCGCCGCCAGCACCGCCCTGTGGCTGCTCGTGCTGGGCTTCGGCACGCTGGCCCTGGCCGTCGGCGCCGCGACCGGACGGCGGACCGTCGGCCTGGGGGTGGCCGCGGGTGCCGCGGTGGTGGCCTTCATGCTCGACGCGATCGGCCCGGCCGTCGGCGCCGACTGGATGACCGCCGTGTCGCCGTTCTCCTGGTACCTGGACCCCAACCCGCTGGCCGACGGGTTCCAGCCGCGTGGCCTGGCCCTGCTGGCGGCGATACCGGTGCTCGCCGGCGTCCTCGGGCTGGTCCGGTTCCGCGGCCGCGACCTGATGGTCTGACCACCCCGCCTGTTGGCCCCCGGCCACCAGTGCGGCGGCCCGCGGCGGGTCAGCCGATGAAGGCGTCGACCGCCCGTTGATCGTTCGCCAGCGTCCAGTACTCGACGACCGTGCCATCCTGGCCGAACCGCATGGCATCAGCCAGGAACACGTCGATGTCCGTGCCAGTCCCCTTGCTGCCCGTGACATGGGTGAAGGACATCACGAAGTCTCCGCCCTCGAGCACGTCGAGCGGTTCGACCTGGAGCTGGTGGCTGGCCAGCTCGCGGAAGCCCTTCAGCAGCGCCAGAGTGGCGGCCCGACCGTGGTAGTCCCCGCTCACCGAGCTGTCACCACCCCAGTGCCAGACCACGTCGTCGGCGAGGAGGATGTCCCCGAAGGTCTCCACGTCGTCCCGGTTGAACGCCACCATCGCCTCAACGAACCGTCGCGTCTTGTCTCCCATAGCCATCTCCCTCACGACCAGAACGCGTCGACGGCCTGCTGATCGCTCGCATGGGCCCAGAACTCCGCGATGGTGCCGTCCTCGGCGAACGTGACGGCCTCCGCCATGGTGGTGTCGAGTCGGCGCCCCTCCCGCTCGCCGGTGACTCGCAGGAAGGCCGCGCCCCGCTCGTCGTTGGCCATCAGCTCCAGCGGGTGCAGGGTGAGCGTGCCGCCCGTCTGCTCACCGCATCCAAGCCTGCCCGCTTGGCTGACCGTGCTGATGCTAGTGCACCGACCTCGCGTGCGGTAGACCGGAAATCACGGCCCGGGGGGCTCGAAGGGCACCCAGCCGCGGTCGGTCAGGGTGGACAGGTCGCTGGCCTGCACCCCGGCGAACGACACCGTGTACAGCGTGTCGCCGACGACGAGGCTGCGGCGGATGGCGGGGACCGACCAGAACGGGTCACCCGCGGTGTGGTCCGCGTCGTGGGTGACGCGGCCGGCCTCGGTGATGCCCGCGTCGGCGTCCACGTCGAAGCCGACCACGCCCACGAAGCCGTCCTCGGGGCCGGGCTCCGCACCCGAGGCGTGGATCGACAGGGGCACCACGGCGCGCCCGGTCGGGCCCCACCACAGGAAGGCCCGGTGGTCGAACTCCACCTCGCTGAACCCGCCGGCGACGGTTGCCTGGTGCAGCCGGCGGGGGTCGGCCGGGTCACTCACGTCGAACAGCGAGACCTGGGTGCCGAGCCGGGTGCCCGCCTCGTCGGCGTCCACGCCCACGCCGAGGAGCAGGCCCTCGCCGACGGGGTGCAGGTACGCGGAGTACCCGAGGATCTTCAGCTCGCCGAGGACCGCGGGGGCGGTCGGGTCGGACAGGTCGATCGTGTACAGCGGGTCGATCTGGCGGAACGTGACGACGTAGCCGATGTCGCCGATGAAGCGCACGGCCTGGATGCGCTCGCCCTGCCCGAGCCCGCCGACGCGCCCGACCTCCTCGAGCGTCGTGCCCTGCGCCGCCAGCACGATCACCTGGCTCTCGGACTCCGCCGTCTGACCCGCGCGCTCGGACGTGGTGGCCACGCGCAGGACACCGTCGTGCTCGGAGAGCGCGAACTGGTTCAGGGTGAAGCCCTCGACCTTGCCCGAGGCGAGGTAGGACGTCGACCGGGTGTCGGCGATGTCGAACGCGTGGATCTCGGTGGTGGTTCCCGTGTCCCACCAGTCGGTGCCCGTGACGGCGTCCCAGCGGGCGGTGGCGACGTACAGCCCCGTCGGGGAGGCGTAGACGGTCTGGCCCGTGGCGAGCAGCCCCATGGAGGTGTCGGGAGCGAAGCTCTCGGCGAGGTCCACGGTCACCACCGACAGCAGGTTCAGCCCGGAGAACTCCGGCGGCCGGTCGACCTGCGCGCAGTCGAGCAGCGTGCCCTGCTCGACCACGGTGCCCGACGCGTCCGCGCGCGTGTAGCCGGGCAGCCAGTCCTCGGCCGTGGACGCCTCGACGCGGACGCGGTTCTCCCGGGCGGCGACGGCCTCGGCGTCGGGCTGGGTGAAGTCGGGGAAGGCGAAGGGCAGCGCCGGTGCGGAGTTCACCACGACCCGCGCGACGCCCTCGACCATGCGGGCCGACAGCGCGAACCCGTCGAGCTCCAGGGTCTCGACCACCTGCATTGGTTGCCCCTCGGCGACGTCCACCAGGGACAGGACGCCGGTCTCCTCGTAGTGGTCGCCGCCGCGCTGGCGGTAGTCCCGCGACAGCACGAGCGCCCGGTCGCCGGCCAGCAGCAGCTCGCTGGCGTGGCCGGGCACCGGCAGCGATCCCGCCGCGACAGGCCCGGCGCCGGTGACGTCGGTGCGGTGCAGGCGCCCGTCGGCGATCGTCAGCAGCTGCCGCCCGTCGGTCTTGACGAGGTCGGCCTCGTCCACGCCCTCCTCCTGCACGTTGGTGTCGGAGAAGTCCACACCGGGCTCGGGCGCCGGGGGGGCTTCGCTGTCGGGTGCGCCCACGGGGGCGGGCTCGGGGAAGCCGCCGCCGTCGTCGACGAGCGGGCGCTGGGGGAAGACTCCGAGGTTGTGCTGGTCCAACCCGTAGGGCCCCACGATCGCCAGGGCCTCCTCCTTCAGGTGGCCGAGCAGATCCTCGCAGGCCGTGAAGCTGCGCAGGGCCGAGGCCGCGCGCAGGGTGCCGGGCGAGTCCCGAACCAGGCCGCGGTCCACCAGCAGACCGAGGCCGCGGGCCAGGAACGAGGCACCCTGGCCGCGGGTGACGGTCTCGGTGGGGTGGAAGCGGCCCGGGGTGACGCCGAGGGCGAGCCCCGCCTCGGCCGCCTTGTTGATCGCCTGCTCGTGGACGGATCCGGCGTCGTCGGCGAAGTGGTCGCGCGGCGCCGCGGGCAGCGCCTGGCCGATGCGCGCCTCCAGGGAGCGCACGAGGATGCTCGCCATCTGGCCCCGGGTCACGGGCGCGCGCGGGCGGTAGGTGCCGTCCCCCAAGCCCTCCAGCACCCCGACCGCGGCCAGCCGGTTGGTGGCGTAGTGGTGGACCGACCCGCCGTCGTCGGTGAACGCATCCGCCGGCGAGGCGGGCAGCGCGCCGCCGGAGCCCCGCACGAGGCGCGCGACGAACGAGGCCATCTGCGCTCGCAGGACGTCTCCGCCCGGTGCGTACCGGTCGTCGCCGACACCCCGGGCGATGCCCCACCAGGCGGCGCAGTCGATGGCCCCCGCATGCACCGAACCGGGCGTCACATCGACGAACCGGCCCGCGGGGACCTCGGCCGGGCAGGCCCCTCGCACCGGCCCGTGCTGCTCGGCGCCGGCGGTGCCGGTCCCGGGGACCGCCACCAGCACCAGCGCCAGCGCCCCCGCCAGGACGGCCGATCCGGCCCACCGCGTTCGGCTGTCCCGCATGTCCGCCTCCTCGTCACGTCAGTATCCCCCTCCTGAGACGCCGGTGCCACGGCTGAAGTTCCGGGTGCGGGCGGCCAATCTGAAGCGGGCAGCGCCGGCGGGCCCGCGCCGACTGCCTCAAGAGGGTGGGGACCGGCGCCGACAGATGGCACATGGGGTTGGTGGACGTGCTGAGCTGGGTGGACGGGGCGATCTTCTGCGTCGTGGGGGTGCTCGCCGTCCTGCGCTGGCGACGGGACCGCACGCACGGGACCGGGGCCATCGCCGTGGCGTTCGTGCTGCTCGCGGTCGTGAGCCTGGCCGACCTGGCCACCCACGTCGTCGGCAGAGCGTCATGGCTGCAACCGGTGACCGTGCTCGCCTTCGCCGGTGTGGGGTACGCGGTGCTGGAGCATCGCGCTGGGCTGTTCGGCCTCGCGACCAGGTGGCGGGTGGCGGCGGCGGTCGGACTCTCGGCGGCGACCGCCGTCCTGCTCGTCACCGGGTTCACCCGGGTGGATGCCCGCCTCTCGAGTGTCGCCGCGCTGGCGCTCATCCTGGTGTGGTCGACGTGCATGCTGGAACCGGCGGTGCGGCTGTGGCGCGCGGCCGGCTCCGCGGCGACGATCCAGAGCGCGCAGCTACGCCTGCTGTCGGGCTCCTACCTCGCCCTGGCGGCACTGGTGCTCGCCGGCATGGGGCTCGCCAGCCGCGGTGGTGTGACGGGCCCGTCGCATGCGCTGTTCGAGGTGGCGGCCGCGGTCACCGCGGCCGTGCTGTACCTGTCGCTGCACGCGCCGCGGCCGCTGCGTGCGTACTGGCTGCGGCGCCAGTCCCACCGGCTCGGCCACCGGCTGCACCCCCTGCCGTGCTGGTACGTCGACGTGGACAGCGGTGCCGAGTGGTGGTCCCCGTCCCTGCGCGCCCTGCTCGGCCTCGGCCAGGAGGACACCGCGGACGCGCAGCGCTTCCTGGCGCTGGTGCACGACGACGACCGGCAGGCGGTGCAGCGGGCCTTCGCGGACCAGCTGACGGGCGAGCTGACGGGCCAGGCGGCGGAGATCCAGTATCGCATCCGACGTGCCGGCGACGGTGAGCTGCGGTGGGTCAAGGCCACGGCCGAGGTCCTGACGGACCTCGAAGGTGGTCGGGCGCTGGGCCTGTACGGCACCCTGACCGACATCACGTCCTTCAAGCGGGTGGAGGCGCACCTCCAACAGGCCCTGGAGGCGGCGCAGCGGGCCACAGGGGAGCTGTCCGTGCTGAAGGATCGGTTCGAGTACCAGTCCCTGCATGATTCGCTCACGGGGCTGGCGAACCGGTCGCTGCTGGGCGCCCAGCTCGACCAGGCCTGGGCCTGGCACCGGCGCCATGGCGACGGCCTGGTCGTGCTCGCGATCGACCTCGACGGCTTCAAGTCCGTCAACGACCGCGACGGCCACGCCGCGGGCGACCGGCTCCTGATCGACGTGGCCCACCGGTTGCGGCGCTGTGTGCGTGAGGCCGACATCCTGGCCCGCTCCGGCGGTGACGAGTTCACGGTCATCCTGCCGGGGGCGAGCCTCGTCGAGGCGGGCGCGGTCGCCGATCGGATGCACCTGGCACTGGTCGCACCCCAGCAGGGACCGACACCCGGCGTGGCGGGGGTGTCCGCCAGCATCGGCATCGCGCAGGCCGCGCACCACCAGTCGGAGCCGGACGACCTGCTGCGGGAGGCGGACATCGCGCTGTACGCCGCCAAGGCCGCCGGCAAGGGACGCAGCCGGGTGTACGCGCCGGGCTACCAGCGCACCCGAGGCTGACCGCGCCGCGGGCGAGCGCCCGTAGCGCTGCACGGTCACGAGGACGGGTCGCCGCCCTGCACGTCGGCGTCCCGCGGCGGCAGCTGGAACGTCCTGGCCTGCTCGACGGCCTCGACCCCGGCGACCGCCGAGAGCCCCGGCAGGGCGGAGCGGGCGACACGCCCGCTGAGGGTCCCGAGCGTCGACTGCACGCCGGTCACCGCGAGCCCCTGCGACGCCAGGCCCTCCACGACCTCGTCGAGGTGGGCGAGGCCGTCGTCGCCGACCGCGACCACGACGTCGACCTCCTCGGCCGGGTCCTCGGTCGGGTCGTCGGTCACCGGCGGGGCGCCTGGACGAGCCCCGCCCCGACGTCGGCCGACGCCAGCGGGAGGCGCCGCGCCGTGGTCGTGACGCGCGCGGCCAGCTCCGCCCCGGTCGCGTCGGGGTCGGACTCGGCGAGCAGCGCGAGCACCCCGGCGACGTGGGGGGTGGCCATGGACGTGCCGTTCCACCGGTCGTAGGACGCTCCGGGGATGGACGAGTGGACGTCCACCCCCGGGGCCGCCACGTCGACCTGCCCGCCGTTGGGGTTGACGCCGCTGTTGGAGAACGGCGCGACGGCCAGGTTCCGGTCGACGGCACCGACCGCCATGATCGAGGGGCAGTTGGCCGGATGTGACACCGGCCGGACGGTCCCGGACTCCCGGCGGCTGTCGTTGCCGGCCGCCGCGACGATCACGGTCCCGGCGCGCAGGGACCGGCGCGCGACCGCCTCGTAGACCTGCGAGAAGGCCTGCTCGGGCTCGGTCGGCGCGCCGAGCGACATCGACACGACCCGGCAGCGGGTGCGCAGCGCCCAGTCCATGCCGGCGAGGATCCCGCGGTCCGCGCCGCCCCCGCGGTTGCTCAGCACCTTGCCGGCGTAGATCTCCGCGCCGTGCGCGACGCCGTAGCGGGGCAGCACCTGCGTGCGCAGGCTGCCGCACGCGGAGCCGATGCAGTGCGTGCCGTGCCCGTGCTCGTCCTGGGCCGACTCCCCGTCGACGAACGACTCCATCTGCACCACGCGGTCGGCGTAGTCGGGGGCGGCGTCGAACCCGGTGTCCAGGACGGCCACGCGCACCCCCGTGCCGCTGAGGCAGGACTCCACCGCGTGGACCGCTTGCAGCCCCCAGGTGGCCTCGCTCTCGTCCGGCCACGGCGCGCCGTCGGCGGCGGCGGCCCCGGCGGGTGCGGCGCCGACGCCCAACCCGTCGACGAGGTGGGCGATCCCGTCGCGGTACCCGCGCAGGTAGTCCAGCGTGACCGGCGAGTGCGGGTGCTGCTCGATGGCGTGCACGACCCGCTCGGGCTCCATCGCCAGGATGGCGGGCGCGCTGCGGCTCGCCGTGCGCAGGCCCTCGACCTGGTCCGGTGCCGGTTGCACGACCGCGCATCCGAGCTCGGCGAAGACGATGGCGTCGGCCTCGTCGAGCGCGTGCCTGCCGGCGGCGGCGTCCGCGAGGTCGCTCGCGCTGGCCATCGACAACCCGGTGCCGTTCTCGAGCGCCCGCACCCCCTCACCGACCGCGTCGGCGTCGAGCAGCACGAGGTAGGCCCCCGTCAGCTCGCCCGGCCCGACCGGCCCCCGTGCCGCCATGTCGTCCCATCTCGCCACGATGCCCCCCTGGGGTGACGGGGACGCCCCCGCGTCCCGACAGCAGCACCGTAGGCCACAGGACCCGGCAGGTAAAGACCCCCGCTTGCCCTGTCGCCGCGCCGGTGTCCGGGCCGTGGCCGGGCGCGCGCGCCCGACATTCTCGGTGGGCGCTCAGTCCCGGTCCGGCGCGTCGGCGCTCACCGCCCCGCGCCAGGTGCCGTCGGCGGCGAGGTCGCGGATGGCCCGGAGAGAGGCGAGGGGTCTGGCGAAGAGGTAGCCCTGGGCGATGTCGCAGCCCATCGCGGTCACGATCTGCAGCTGCTCGGCGGTCTCCACGCCCTCCGCGACGGTGCGGATGCCCAGGGCGTGGGCCATGGAGATCATGGCGCGGACCAGGTGCTCGGCGCGCGGGTCGACGGTGAGCTTGGCGATGAAGGTGCGGTCGATCTTGAGCAGGTCCCACGGGGATTCCGACAGCCGCCCCATCGACGACCAGCCCGTGCCGAAGTCGTCGATGGCCAGGTGCACGCCCAGGTCGTGCAGCGCATCCAGGGTCGCGTAGGCGGCGTCGTCGACCATGGCGACCTCGGTGACCTCGAGCCAGAGGAGGTCGGCCGGCACACCGGTGCGGGTGAGGGCCGTGGCGACGTGCTCGGGCAGGCTCGGGTCGTACAGCTGGCGGGGCGAGAGGTTGACGCAGACGGCCGGGTGAAAGCCGAGGTTGGTCGCCCAGCGCTGCTGGGCCTGCAGGCTCTGGTCCAGGACGTAGGTGAACAGGGCCCCGGCGAGTCCCGCGACCTCGGTGAGGGGGATGAACCGGTCGGGCGGCAGGAGGCCGCGGGTGGGGTGGTGCCATCGCACGAGCGCCTCGAAGCCGAACAGCTTGCCGGTCCCGATCTCGATCTCCGGCTGGTACAGGCAGAACAGCTCGCCGCGCTCGAGGCCGACGCGCAGCTCCTGGGGCAGCGAGAGCCGTTCCAGCGCCTGCACGCGCAGCTCCTCGTCGAAGTGCTCGGCACGACCCCGTCCGCGGTCCTTGGCGCGGTACAGGGCGACGTCGCCGTCGCGCAGCAGCGTGTGGGCGTCGTGGTGCGGCGCGGCCGTCGCGACCCCGATCGACACGCCGAGCGAGACCTGCTGGCCGGCCTCGAGGGTGATGGGCTCGGCCACGATCCGCAGGATGCGGTCGGTGAGCGCCGTGACGGTCTGCGGGTCGGCGCTCTCGGCCAGGATCACGAACTCGTCACCGCCGAGTCGGGCGACGACGTCGCTGGGCCGCACACCGGCCTGCAGCCGGCGGGCGACCTCGACCAGCACCTCGTCCCCGGCCTGGTGGCCGAGCCCGTCGTTGATCACCTTGAACCCATCGAGGTCGCAGACGAGCAGCACGACGCCCGTGGCGGGCTGCTGGGACCGGTCGAGGACCTGCTCCAGCCGCACGCTCAGGGCCACCCGGTTGGGGAGCCCGGTGAGTGCGTCGTGGTGCGCCTGGCGCTGCAGGCGGGACTCGATGCTGTCGCGGCCCCCGAGGTCGGCGACGAGCGCGGCGATCAGGAGCGACGACAGCGGCCCGAAGGCGAAGAACGCCTGCAGCAACGACACGGAATCGCCCGTGGCCGCCCCGACCGCGACGAACGGCCCGTAGCCCGCCGCGGTGGTCAGCGCCGCCCGCTGGGTGAGCCACAGCGCCATCCAGGCCCCGCCCCGCACCCCGTAGCGAAACGCCGCCCACAGCACCAGGGGGGCCACGGCCATGGGCAGGGCGATGTCCCACCCGCTTCCCGACAGGTGGCTCAACGCCAGGGGGGACACCGAGACCAGCCCGAGCGCGGCGACGAACGCGCCGGTCTCCAGCGGGTGCCGATCGGGGTGGCGCTCGCGCCACGTCAGCAGGACGGGGGCGACCACGAGCACGCCGAGGGCGAGACCTGCAGAGGACTGCGGTCCCCCCTGCGACCACGGCTCGCCGGTGAGCGCCACCGTGCCGATGGTCGCGAAGACCCCGCCGGCCAGCGGCCCCACGACCACGCCCAGGACCAGGAACCCGATCAGGTTGCGCATGGGCACCAGGGCGCCCCGCGGGTGCACGAACCGCCGGACGAGGCCCGCTCCCACCAGCGGGGTGAGGCAGCAGGCGGCCACGAACAACAAGGTGGCGTCCAGGGGGTAGCCGTTGGCGAGGTCGCCACCCAGCTCCGCGACCCCCACCGCGGCGATGACCCACCCCCACCGCCGCGGGGGGCTCAGCAGCAGCGCCGCGGTCGCGAGCCCCACGGCCGGCCAGAACCCGCGGCCCAGGTCCAGTCGGGACGGGTCGTTGAGCCAGTGTGCGTACTGCGACAGGGCGAGGTAGGCCACGCCCACCGCCACGAACAGCAGCGGCCCTGGGAGGCGCAAGCTCGGCGGGGCCCCAGCCCCCTCCGCCGGCACCTCCCAGCGTGCGCTGGCGTCGCGCAGTGCCCGCAGGTGTCTCGGGGTCCGCGGTGCGGTGACGCCCACGCGTGGTCCTGACGGCCGGGCCGGTCGAGGTGCCGGCTTGCGCGGGGGCGCCGACGACCCGCCGGTCCCCCTGTCCAAGCAGGCGACTCTCCCGAGGGAGGGTATTACCCAGTGTAACCACTTGCTGACGAAGCGGCGAGTTTTCTACCGGGTCACACCAGGCGCGCGCCGAGCTCTCCGACGACCTCCAGGGCCAGCTCGACGTGCGAGCGGTCCAGCCGGTGGTTGACCGAGCACGCCCGCAAGACCGGGCGGCCGCCCACGATGGTCCCGGCGACGAAGACCCGGCCGTCCCGCTCGATCGCCGCGGGCAGGGCGCGGTTGACCCGGTCGGTGTCCTCGTCGCCGCCTTGCGCGCGGTAGCGGAAGCAGACGACCGACAGGGGCACCGGGGCGGCGAGCTCGAGGTCGTCGGCCCGCTCGACGAGGTCGGCCATGTGCCGCATGGTGCGGATGTTGTCCTCCATCGCGTCGAGCAGGGCGTCCGCGCCGTAGGCGAGCAACGTCATCCACACCTTGAGCGCGCGCACGCGCCGGGACAGCTCGAAGCCGTACTCCATGGGGGCGTGCCGCCCGCCCTCCTGGCGCAGGTAGTCGGGGACCAGGCTGAAGGCGTCGCGCAGGTGCTCGGGATCGCGCACGAGCACGCACCCGGCGTCGAAGGGCACGAACAGCCACTTGTGCGGGTCCAGGGCGACGGAGTCAGCGCGCGCGAGGCCGCCGAAGAGGTGGCCGACCAGGTCGGTCCCCGCGGCCGGGGCGCCGTAGGCGCCGTCGACGTGGAACCAGAGGTCCTCCTGCGCGGCCACGTCGGCCAGCGCGTCGAGGGGGTCCACCGCTCCGGTGTTGACCGTGCCGGCGTTGCCGATCACGCAGATGGGGTGCACCCCGGCTGCACGGTCCCGGCGGATCTGGTCGTGCAGGGCGGCGACGTCGATCGTGAAGTCGTCGCGGGTGGAGATCTTGCGCAGGTGCCGCCGGCCCAGGCCGAGCAGGATCGCCGACTTGTCCAGGGCCGAATGCCCCTGGTCGGAGACGTACATGGTCAGGGGCGGGCCCGCCCGCAGGCCCTCGTCGCGGACGTCGAAGGGGGCCTTGGCGACGACCGCGGTGGCCAGCCCGTGCAGGTCCGCGGCCGACCCGCCGCTGACGAACGTGCCGCCGGTGTCGGTGGGGTAGCCGATCAGCTCGGCCATCCAGCGCACCGTGCGCAGCTCGATCTCCGTCCCGGCGGGGGAGACGTGCCACAACCCGAAGTTGGAGTTCAGGCCCGCGATCAGCAGGTCCGCCGCGACGCCGACGTGGGTGCCGCCGCTCATGATGTAGGACAGGAAGCGGGGGCTGATGTTCAGCGTCGAGGCGCCGAAGACCTCGCGGCCGACACGCTCGACCACGGCCTCCGCGTCCGTGCCCGCGCGGGGCAGCGGCGCGTCGAACAGTGCGGCCACGTCCTCGGGCGAGGCGCCGGGGAACACCGGTCGCGTCGGCATGGACTCGTAGAGCTCGACTACGGTCTCCGCGGCGCGGCCGAGCAGCCGCCGCAGTCCGTCACCGTCGCGGTCAAGGGTCATGCGGTTCGCTCCCTCCGGGCACCAGGCCGCCCTGCTCGCCGTGCAGCGCGCGGGGCGCCTCCTTGGCCTTCGTCGTGAACTGGTCGAGGAACATCGCCCTGATCTCGTCGTGTCCCACCGCGTCGGCGGCGGGCCCCATCTTGAGCAGCCGGCCGCACACCACCAACCAGGCCTCCCCCAACGCGTAGGTGAACGACCCCGCGACGCTCGCCCGGATGCCGCTCGCGGCCACGTTCGCGCCCGGCACGAGCTTCAGCAGGCTCGTGACGGCGTACCGGCCCGCCTGCGTCACCCCGCCCGCGGCCACCGCGGCGCCCGCCACGCTCGCCAGCGTCCCGACCCGCACGCTCAACCCGTGGATGGCCGCGATCCGGGCCATCAGCGTCATCTGGATCGGCACCAGCACGAAGGCGTCGGAGAACGGGATCGGGGTCGCCCCCGCGGACGCGGCCATGGCGACGGCCGCGGTGATGGACTGGCGCGCGAGCCTGACCTTGCGCGCTACGTCGATGACCTGGGCGGCGGTGAGCGCCTGCGCCACTCCCGCAGGAGCTGCGCGAAAGGTGGCATCGAGCAGCTCCGTCAGCCCGTGGCGGGGCCACCCGGCGAAGTCGTCGGCTTGTGCCATGGTCAGGAAGACCCGGTTGTCGGGGGACAGCGGCAGGTCCCGCTCCACGATGGCCTCGGCGAACTCCCGCGCCTTGGGGTGCACCTGCCCGGCCCGATTGATCGCCACCTGCGTGAGCACGAACAGCACCGGCAGCCCCTCGTCGGCCAGGGCGCGGATGAACGCCTCCTGCGCCTCCTCCAGACGCAGGTCGGCGGCGCGCACGCAGTACCAGATGACGTGGATCTGCTCCTCGATCGGGCCGGCGTGCGTGCGGCGGATGATCTCCCGGAACTTCTCCAGGATCTGGTCACCCTGCTGGCCGACCTCGATGCCCTCGGAGTCGTAGATCCCGAGGTAGCCGTCGGGATGCTCGTGGTACTCGGTGCGCAGGGTCACCGGGCGCCCCGTCCCCGTCCTGGCGACCTCGGCGCCGAAGATGGCGTTGACCAGGGTGCTCTTGCCGACCCCCGTCTTGCCGAAGATCACCAGGTTGAACCTGCCGAGCTCGTCCAGGGCCTTGCCGTAGGCCTCTGCGAACCTCGCCATGACGTCCTCGAGGCCGAGCTCGTCCGTGCGCCGTCCGTGCTCAGCCATCGGTGGTCCGTTTCCCTCGCCCCGTCGGGCCGCCGGTCCGCGTCTGCGAGCCGATCGGGCACCGTCGCACAGTACGGACGTCGGCGCCACCGGCCACCGCCCCGCACGGGTGCGGCCTGGCGTCACGCCCACGCCGGCACGCGCTCGGCGACGTCGGCGACCGCCACCGCGGTGGTGTGCCCGTCCGTCAGGTGCGCCACCGTCTCACGGCGCCGCGGCCGGACGCGCCCCCGCCAGGACGGCGCTCGCCCCGTCGAGGAGCAGCCGGTGCGCCCGAGCGAAGCGGCGGCCGATGACCGGGCCGGGCGGCCGGGCGCTGCCGCCGTCGGTGCCCGCCAGGTCCTCCAGCGCCCGGGTCAGCGCCCACGCGTGGGCGTCGTCGCCGCCGTCGAGCGCCGCGGCCACGACGTGCGCCAGCTCGTCGAGCACCGCGGGGGTGGGCGTCTGGGTGCGACCCGGCTCCCGGGTGCGCGTGCGGTGCGACATCTCGTGGTCGGCCATGGCCGTCTCCTCCTAGTCGGGGCGCTGTGCGCTGGAGCCTCGCGTGGGCCCGGGGTTCCTGCGTAGAGCCGAGCGGCCACGGCGCGCAAGCATCCCGCCACCTACGGCAGGCACCGGCCATGCAGCGCAAGGATCCTGCCAGGGGCCTCGCGGATGGCGTAGCGTTGCCGGCAGACCGTCGAGGGAGGGCGCCATGGCGCACCGCGTGACCACGCTGCTGACACCGGGGGGCTAACCCGTTCGAGTTCGCGATCGCCTGCGAGGTGTTCGGCCTGCAGCTCGCGATCTCGGGGTCGACTGGTACGACCACCGTCTGGCCGCAGGTGGCCCTGTTCCGCCACACACCCCCGGGGCCGGCGCGCCCGTGTAGAGCCGGCGGTGCGTGCGTTGCGGATCGGGGCCTTCAGGTGGCCCTGTTCCGCCACACACCCCCGGGGCCGGCGCGCCCGTGTAGAGCCGGCGGTGCGTGCGTTGCGGATCGGGGCCTTCAGGTGGCCCTGTTCCGCCACACACCCGCGCCCGTGTAGAGCCGGCGCACGCCGCCCGGCGGCGAGGGCGGCCCGCGGGCGGCACCCCCCAGCGATTCCGACGTCACCGACCGTCCACAGCGCGCCATGACCTCGGTCCCGGCCCACCCCGGCGGGCGAGCCCTGGGTGCGCCCGGCGACCCGGTCCGCGCTGCCCGCGCTGCCCGCGCTGCCCGCGCTGCCCGCGCTGCGGCATGGTCGTGCACCGTGGTCACGGCCGGACGTCCGACGCGCTACCCCCCTGGGATCGATGACCGCTGGATGAGATGCGCATGCACCGGTGGCACAGCATCACCCAGCTGCCGATCAGCCGTCGGGCCGCTCCTCGATCTCGACGCGGGGTTCGCCGCCACGCCGCCTTGATGCGCGAGCGGTGGTCGGGGGCGCGGAACTCCACGCGGGCCTCCGCCTCGTCGGGGTCGTCGTCGACATCGGCGGTGAAGCCGGCGTTGGGCGTGGCCCAGAGCACGTCCACGCGGCCGGCGTGAAAGCGCACCGCGGCGTCGCCGCCCACCGCGGACACGGTGCGGGCCTGCGGCGGCGACTCCGCCGGGGGCGACGCGACCGGCGGTGGGAACGCGCCCGGCGAGGGTGGCGGTGCGGCGCGGTCCTGCACCAGGCCGGCCGCGACGTCGGCGGGGGGCCCGGTCACGCTGCTGGCCACCAGGCGCGTGGCGGACAGCCCGATGCCGTCGAGGAGCGGACGCGGGTGGCGCTCGGGCGTGCCCGCCACGCCACGGGGATGAGCCTCGTCGAGCTGGCTGCGCGGACGGGGATCTCGACCTCCACGCTCAGCCGCCTGGAGAGCGGCGAGCGGCGCGTGACCATCGACGCGCTCGAGCGCGTCGAGGAGGCGCTCGGCACGACCGCGGCGGCGGTGCTCGCCGATGCCGCGCGCGAGGACCGGCTGCTCCTGCCGACCCCGCCCGTCGAGCTGGCCGGGGGGCTGACGGGCATCGTGTTGCGCGTGGAGGACGACGGCCGCTCGCTGCTGCGGATCACCGTCCCGGTTCGGCGGGTGACCCGCACCCACACCGCCGTGCACCCCGGGACCGAGTGGCTGCACGTCCTGCGCGGGCGGCTGCGGCTGCGCGTCGGGGAGCGCCGGCTCGACCTGGAGCCCGGCCAGACCGCCCAGTTCGCCACGACCGAGCCCCACGCCTTCGGCGGCATCGGCGGCCCCGCCGAGATCCTCTCGCGCTTCGAGCCCGGCGCCCACCGGGCCTGACCGGATCCTCGCAAGAGCGGAGACTGTCGGGCAGTGACCAGGGAGACGGCCCCGATCTCCCGTCCGATGACGAACCGCCACCGCGACGCACTACCGGAGGCGCCGGACGCTCGTTCCCGGCTCGCCCTCTTCGTGCAGCAGGTCCTCGAGGTAGCCCGCGAGGCCGTCCTCCGGAATCTCCGGGGGGATGAGCAGGGTCGGGTGCTCGCGGCGTTTGCCTTCCCCGCGCAGGCAGGGTCGCCCGTGTAGTCGACGACCAGTGAGGGAACAGCCAGGACATCATGTGTGGTCGTGGCGGTCATCCTGCGGACGCGGCCGGCTGGGCGGGGTTCCCGCGACGTTGAGCGCAAAGGAGAACCGATGGGCCGATGTCACGTCCATGTCGACGCCCCACCACAGGTGCTCTTCGACGTGCTGTGCGACCCTGCCTCCTACATCGTGTGGGTGGTGGGCTCCAAGCACATCCGCGGCGTGGACGCGTCCTGGCCACAGCCAGGTTCGCGAATCCACCACGTGGTGGGCTGGGGACCGCTGGAGGAACACGACACCACGGAGGTGCTGGAGCTGGAGCCGCCCAACCGCCTCCTGCTCGAGGCGCGCGCGTGGCCGTTCGGCACCGCCGACGTGGAGGTCACGCTCACCCCCGAGGGCGACGGCACGAAGGTGGTGATGGCCGAGACCCCCAAGCAAGGTCCCGCTGCCCGCTTCCACAACCCGCTCATGGAGCTCGGCCTGCAGGCGCGCAACCTCTGGTCGCTTCGCCGGCTGGCGCGATGGGCCGAGGAACGCCACCGCGGCACGCCCGGCCATACCCCCGGGCCGCCCTCGTGACGAGCGCCCGGACCCGCCTGGCGGGTCAGTGGCGCACGCGGTACCAGTCGGTCCCGCGGTTGGGGTCGTCGCCGGGGCATGGTCACCGTGCCCGCGCGATGTACTTGCCGAAGAAGCCGTCGGACGTGTACTGGGCCTCTTCGATCTCGAAGCCGCACCGCTCGATCATGGGCTCCAGCACCCAGGAGAAGGTCGAATGCTCGTCTCGGACGTGCTCTTCGAGATCGACCCGGCCCCATTCGCCTTCGGGTGCGTCGGTGTACGCGTCGCACCACGCCGCGATGCGATCCTCGGCCTCGTGCACCCCGAAGTCGTAGACGACGTCCCACAGCCGCAAGATCCCACCGGGCTGCAGGATGCGGCGGGCGCGGTCGAGGGCGACCGCCTTCCAGAAGTCGGGAAGGTGATGGAGGGCGAAACGGGAGTAGACGAAGTCGGCGGGGCGTCCACGGTGCTCGTAGGTCAGGAACCCCGCTTGCACCACCTCGACGTTGGAGACGGCGGCCTCGTCGATCTTGGCCTTCAGGGGCTGCACCATCACCGGCGAGACATCCACCGCGACCACCCGTGCGCACACGGCCGCGGCAGCCATCGCGAGCTGGCCGGTGCCGGCACCGAGGTCGACGAGCGCCGACTGCCCGTCGAGGCCCAGATCCTCGAGGATCCGCAACTCGCCGAGGGCGTCGGCGTCCTCCTTGGCATCGTAGTGCCACGCGTGCTCGGCATCGAGGTTCTCGCGGCCGGCGTTGGCGACTTCGTCGAGCAACCATCCCGGCGGTGCGCGGTCGGCTGAAGCTGGGTGACGCACTGGTGGCCCCGCAAGCTAGTGTCCGGACGTGGCCTACGATACGGAACTCGCGGACAGGGTACGAGACGCGCTCGCCGCGGCGGGCGCCGACGCCACCGAGCGGTCGATGTTCGGCGGCCTGGCGTTCATGGTGGGCGGACACATGACGGTGGGGCTGATCCGCGACGACCTGATGGTGCGCGTCGGGCGTGAGGGCTACGACGACGCGCTCTCCAGCCCATCGGCCCGTCCCATGGACTTCACCGGCAGGCCCATGACCGGCATGGTCCTCGTCGCGCACACCAGCCTGGACGACGCGACGCTGGACTCCTGGGTTCGACGCGGTCTCGCGTTCACCACCACCCTGCCGCCAAAATGACCACGTCCCTCTGCCAGACGGTTTCGCCAACTGGGCATAGGGCGCGGTCCCTCCCTGGGGTACCTGCCCGACGCATCTATTGACGGTGTCGTGCAGGGCCTCCTACGGTCGCTGCGCCGCAGGCTCGGTCGGAAGCCTGGGCCAGGTGGCGAGCACAAGGGGTACTCATGCGGGCAGTGGTCGGGTTGGGCGTCGCGTTGCTGCTGGCGTCGCCGGTGGTGCTCGGGCTTGGTGTGGTGCAGGCAAGCACCCAGGACGGGGGTGGATCGGAAGCGCAGCAACCTGCGGCCACCGCCGCGGTCCAGGTCACCTCGAACGCCGACCCCGCCCGGGCCCACGCGTCGCCGCAGATCGCCCGCAACCCCGAGACCGGGGAGCTCGTCGTCGCCGAGACCGACTTCCGCACGGAGTGGACGTGCAACGTCCACATCTCGGGTGACGAGGGCCGCACGTGGACACGCGGGGGCGACCCGATGCTTGAGCCGTGGACCGACTGCGCCGGAGACCCCGACGCCAACGTCAACTCGTGGGTGCACTTCGACTCGGACGGCGTGCTGCACCTGGTCTTCGCCGCCAACGACCCGGCCGAGCGGGAGCATGCCCGAGAGGACCGCCAGCGCCACGTGTTCCACGCCCGCTCCGAGGACTCGGGCCGGACGTTCGAGACGACCACCGTGTGGGAGGCGCCAGAGGCGGGCGAGCTGCCCGGCGGCGGAAACCGCAACGTGCGGACCTGGGTGGCGGTGGACCCCAATGACCCCGATCGCGTCTACGTCTCCTGGATGAACTGGTGGGAGGTCGACGGTGAGACGCAGAACCGGGCGATGCTGGCCGCTTCCGACGACAGTGGGGCGACGTTCGGCGAACCGGTCAGCCTCGGGGAGGAAGGCACGAGCTGGTACGAGGCGCGGCCCGTGGTGGACAGCGAGGGTGCGGTCCACGTGGTCTACCACTCGCGGCACTACACCGACGCCGACGGCGAGTGGCTGGTCCGCTCGGCCTACCACGAGATGTCGACGGACCACGGCGCGACGTGGTCGGACCCCCAGCTGGTCGACGAGGGCGGCAAGGGCACGGGCTTCGCCCGCAAGTGGGGCCTGTCGATCGACTCCGACACTGACACCCTCTACGTCGTGTGGTATGGCCACCGGGACCCCGAGGCCGAGGCGCCCGACGAGCACCCGAGCATCCTGCTGCGCGTGTCGACCGACTCGGGTGAGACGTGGAGCGAGCCGCGCACGGTCAACGACGAGCTCGACGGCGTCCCCAACTACCACCCGGGCATGGCGGTGGCGCCCAACGGACGCCTGGACATCGCGTGGCTGGACTTCCGCAACAGCGTGGACCCCACGGACCGCGGCGGCCTGCAAGACGTCTTCTACAGCTACTCCACCGATGGTGGTGAGACCTTCTCCGCCGATGCGCGCGTGACCGATCGCCAGATCGATCGGCGGTTCGGGATCTGGTCCAACAGCGTCGACGTGCACGCGCCCGTGGGGATCACCGCGACCGACGACGCGACGTACTTCGTGTGGCAGGACACCCGCAACGGGCGCGAGCTCGGGCAGGCAGAGGACGTCTACTTCGCCGCGCTCTACCACGACGGCGACGGCGCAGCGACCTCGGATGCCGCGGGACTGCCCTCGTGGGCGTGGGGCGGCAGCGGGCTCGCCATCGGTATGGGCCTGGCCATGCTGATCGCGGTGGGCCTGTTGCGACGTCGGCAGCCCCAGTCCGCGCTCTGACCCCGAAGGAGACCGGGGTCAGTCAGATCATGCTCGGCGACGACCCCTGAGGAGATGCAGCGACGCCTGGGCGGAGCTCTTCGGCGGATGATCGTCACCGCCCACTCTCATCCCAAAGGCGCAACCAGTACGGCGGGGAACTCCTACGGCTTCGGCATCCGCCAACCCAGCGCCTGCACGCAGGTTACCCGGCGGTAGATGGGGTGGGAGGGACAGATAT
>JBBDQS010000131.1 GCA_040905805.1 Egibacteraceae bacterium
CGCGTCCACCCCGTCGACGCTCGCCGAACTGGCTGGGGGCGGCCGCCGCGAGCACGACCGTCTGCCCAGCCGCGGCGTGGCGCGCGGCGAGCTTGCCGATGGACGTGGTCTTGCCGGTCCCGTTGACGCCCGTCACGAGCCACACGCTGGTCCCGTCGTCGCGCAGCGCCAGCGTCCGGTCACCCACCGAGAGCTCGTCGCGCAGCGTCTCCTTCAGCAGGCGCAGCGCATCCGCACCGGTCTTCGCGCCCTCGGCCTTGACCCGCCCGCGCAGGCTCTCGACGATCTCCATCGTGGCCTCGACGCCGACGTCCGCCCCGATCAGCGACTCCTCCAGCTCCTCCCACGCCTCATCGGTGATGCCCCGACCGAAGATCGACGCGACGTTGGCGCCGAGGCTGTTGCGCGCCCGCGTGAGCCGCAGGCGGAACCGCTCCCGGGCCGTCAGCGGGGCGGGCGCCGCCGCCGGCGCCTCGGGTGACTCGGGCTCGCCCGGCAGTGCTTCCTCCGCCGGGGGTGCGGCGGGCTCCGCCGGCTCGATCAGCTCCACGGGGCCGCCGGTATCGATCGGCGGCGCCTCCGCCTCGTCCGCGTCGGCGTCCACGTCGCTGGGCTGGGGCGGGGCGGCGCCCGCGTCCTCGGCGGTCTGGCCCTCGGGCACGGCCTCGGCGTCGGGCGCCCGCTCCTCGAGGTGCTCGCCCATCGCCTCGTCGAGCGCGACGCCGCGGCGACGGCGTGCCGACACGAAGCTCGCCACCATGATCGCCACGGTGACGACGACGATCAGTACCGCGAGAATCAGGGGGTCCACGGCTGCTCCCAGGGCCGCTCGCACGCCGCCCGGACGGGGATCTGTGTGGTCAGCCTACCCGCGGCGGCGGTGCGTCCCACGGCCCGCAGCGCGTCGCCGAACGCTGCTCACCCCGCCGGAGCGGCCTCGGTGAGCCGTTGGCTGATGACCTTGGAGACCCCGCCGCGCTGCATGGACACCCCGTACAGACAGTCGGCCACCTCCATGGTGCGCTTCTGGTGGGTCACGATGATCAGCTGGCTGGTCGCCCGGAACTCGGCGACCACGTCGAGGAAGCGCTGCAGGTTCACGTCGTCGAGCGCGGCCTCGACCTCGTCCAGGACGTAGAACGGCGAGGGCCGGGCGGCGAAGATGGCGAACAGCGCCGCCAGCGCCGTCAGGGACCGCTCCCCACCAGACAGCAGGGAGAGCCGCTTCACCCGCTTGCCGGGGGGCCGCGCCTCGACGTCGACCCCGGACTCCAGCAGGTCATCCGGGTCGGTGAGCACCAGCCGGCCGGTGCCGCCCGGGAACAAGCGCGGGAAGATGCGCTCGAACTGGGTGGCCACGTCCGCGAACGCCGCGCCGAACACCTCCCGGATCCGCTCGTCCACCGCCGCGACCACCTGGGTGAGGTCTCCCCGGGACGCCTTGAGGTCGTCGATCTGCTCGACCAGGAACCGGTGGCGCTCCTCCAGAGCCCGGAACTCCTCCAGCGCCAGGGGGTTGACGGTCCCGAGCAGCCCGATCTTGCGGACCAGCCGGGCCTCGTTCTCGGCGAGCTCCTCGTCGCGCTGCTCCCCGCCGCCGAGCAGCTCCTCGCCCCGGCGCCGCGCGTCGGCCAGCGCCGCGTCGGGGTCCATACCCAGGTCGGTGCGCAGACGCTCGCGCAGGACGTCGAGCTCGTGGCGCAGGGCGGCCCGCCGGAGCTCCTCGTTGTGCCGCTCCTCGCGCACCCGCGTCAACACGGCATCCGCCTCGCGGACACGGTTGCGGACCACCCCGAGGTCGCGTTGGTGCGCGCCGCGAGTCTCCTCGACACGATCGCGCTCGACGGCGGCCCGCTGCAGCGAGGACTCCGCCCGCTCCAGCGCCAGCGCGGCCACCTCGGCGAGCAGCGCGCACCGGTCGATCGCGGCCAACCGGCGGCGGCGGCGCTCCTCCCGTTCGACCAGCTGGCGTTGCACGTCGTCGGCCTCGTCCTCCAGCGCCGTGATGCGCCGGGACAGCTCCTCGCCTCGCTGGGCGACGGTGCTGGCCACCAGCCGCGCCTGCACCTCCGCCTCGCGCGCACCGGCGAGCGCGTCGTCCAAGCGCTCCGCCTCCAGGTCCGGGCCGTCCGCCCGCCTGTCGTCGGCGCCCTCCAGGGCCACCCCGTCCGACCCGCGGTCCTCGAGCGACTGCAGGCGTGTGCGCTGGTCCGCGATCTCCGCGGCGAGATCAGCCTGCTGACCGGTGAGCACGCCGAGCTCACCCTCGCAGGTCTCCAGCTCCTTGCGCAGCCGGTTCAGGCGTTCGGCGGCGGACGTGAGCAGTCCGTCGCACTCCTGCATCGCGGTGGTGGCCGCGTCGTACTCGGTGCGGGCCGCGACGAGCTCGCGATCGGCGTCGGCGACCTGGCGGTGCGCCACGAGCAGCTCGTTGATGACCCCCTCCAGCTGCTCCTCCGCCTGCTCCGCCGCCGCGCGGGACAGCACCGCGCTGGAGGGCCCGGCCGAGCCCCCGGCGTAGCCGCGCGCGCCGGCCATCTCGCCGTCGCGCGTGACGAACACCAAGCCGGGGTGGCGCGCCGCCAGGGCACAGGCGCTCGCGTACTCGTCGGCCTGCCGGCCCACGACGTACACGCCGGCGAGGGCGCGGCGCAGCGCGGCGTGCACCGGCGGTGCAGCCTCCAGCGCCTCGGCCAGGGGCTGCACGCCCGGCTCGTCGAGGCGACCGGCGTCGTTGCCGTCCGCCTCCCCGCCGGCCAGCAGGAGCACCCGGCCGAGCTCCTCGCTGCGCACGAACCCGACTGCTGCCGAGGCGGCGTCCTGGGTGGCCATGACCAGCGCATCACCCAACCCGCCGAGGGCGGCGGATGCAGCCCGGGCCATGCCCTCGGTCACGCGGACGTGATCGGCGAGCGGACCGACCACGCCGTCGACCCGGCCGTCCGCGGCCGCCTCGGCCACCGCCTGGATGCCCTCGGTGGCCTCCTGGGAGGCAGCGCGCAGCGCGTCGGCGCGGGCCTCGAGCGAGGCGCGGGTGCGCTCGAGGTCGCGCTCCCGGTGCACCGCGGCGTCGGCAGCGCCCTGCCGGCGCTCCAGGGCGCTCTCGGCTTCGGCCAGCTGCTCGGCCAACGCCGTGCCCTGGACGTCCAGGCGCTGGATCTCCGATCGCACGGACGCGGCGTCGGCAACCAGCTCGTCACGGCGAGCCGCCAGGCCCGAGACCTGGCTGGCCAGCCGGCCCTCCTCGCTGGCCGCCTGGGCCAGCGAGGAGCGCAGCGCGGAGACCTCGCCCTCCCAGCGCAGGAGCCGCTCCCTGGCCTCGGCGCGACGGCGGGCTTCGGCCGCGGCGGCCTGCTCATGGGCGCGGCGCGCCTGCTCGGCGGCGCCGCGGTGCGCCACCGCGTCGGCGAGGGACTGCTGGGCCTCGGCGTGCTCGGCCGCCAACGACCCGAGTCCGGTGCGCTCCTCGTCGGCCTGGGCGCGCAGCTGCGCCGGGTCGCGGCCCGCGACCGGCTCCTCCACCGCCTCCACCAGCCCGTCGCGTCGCTCCGTGATGCGTTCGCCGAGGCCCCGGTAGCGCTCGACGAGATTCGCCAGCCGGAAGTGGATCTCCGCCGCCGCCTGCGCGGTGGGGGCGAGGTCGGCGAGCGCCCGGTCGATCGTGGACTCCTGCGCGCGCGCGTCCGCGAGGGTGCGCTCCAGACCGGCGAGGTGCTCGTCGGACGCGCGCTGGGCACCCTGCTCGTCCTCCCACCGGTCGACCAGGCCCACCAGCTCGCGCAACGCCCGGGCGACGCGGGCCTCGCGCAACGCCGACTGCAACTCGGCGTGCTTGGCCGCGGCCTCGGCCTGGCGCTCCAGCGGGCGCAGGTTGCGCCGCACCTCGCGGACGACGTCGGTCAGGCGCTCCAGGTGGCCGTCCAGCGCGCTCAGCTTGCGCAGCGCGCGCTCCTTGCGGCGCCGGTGCTTGAGGATGCCGGCGGCTTCCTCGATGAACGCCCGGCGTTCCTCCGGCCGCGCGTTCAGGATGCCGTCGAGACGGCCCTGCCCGACGATGGTGTGGTTCTCGCGCCCGAGCCCGGTGTCGCTCAGGAGCTCCTGCACGTCGAGCAGCCGGCAGGGGGTCCCGTTGATGGCGTAGTCGTTCTCACCCGAGGCGAACATCGCCCGAGAGACGGTCACCTCGGCGAACTCGATCGGCAGCGTCCCCGCCGAGTTGTCGATGGTGATCTCCACCGCTGCCCGCCCGAGCGCCGCCCGCCCCGGGGCACCGGCGAAGATGACGTCGGCCATCTGGCCCCCGCGCAGGCTCTTGGCGCTGTGGGTCCCGAGCACCCACGAGAGCGCGTCGACGACGTTGGACTTGCCCGACCCGTTCGGTCCCACGACGACGGTGATCCCCGGCTCGAAGTCGAGCCTCGTCTTCTCCGCGAAGGACTTGAACCCCCGCAGGGTCATGGACGTGAGGAACACCCGGTTCGCGCCTTCTGGTCGAAAGTGGGGGTCGGCAGCAGTCCGGACGCAGTGTAGCGAGGGCCCGGGGGACGACGAAGGACCCGGCCCGTTCGATCCCCGGTCGGTCCGACACGGCGGTCCGACACGCGAAAAGCGGCCCGCATGGGGCCGCTTCGGCGTGTGGCCGCGGAGGTCAGCCGGTGGTGAGGACGGCGACCTCAGCCGCGTCATGCTCCTGCAGGGCCTCCTGCAGCACGGCGTTGTCCTGGTGGGCTCGGTGCAGCGCCTGCTCGAGCTCCGCGACGCGTGTCCGCAGGGCGGTGATCTCGGCCAGCAGCTGGTACGGCCGGTTGTCCCACGATCCGATAAGGGCCTTCATCCGGCGTTTCCTCCTGTGGTTGTCGGTCTAGCGGTTTTGAGGTTCGGTGAGCGCGACGGTGCGTCCGGCGGGCCTGGCGAGCAGCAGCGGCCTGACCGCCACGCTCCAGCAACTCCGACCTCGGGCACCGCCCAGGCACTGCACGACTACTGTACGGCTACTGCACGGCGACACTGCGGGCAGGCACTGCGCACAGGCTGCGTCGGCACAGGCCAAGCGTTCACGAGTTCACGAACTGGAATCTAGCACACCGGAGGACGGTGCGCGCAAGCCTCCGGTACCCTGGTCCCATGAGTTCCCGTCCCCTTGCCCTCCGGTTGTACACGCGTGCCGCGATCCCCGCTGCCGCCGCGGCGGCGGCCGGCCTGCTGTGGGTCTCCGTGCGGTCCCGGCCCGAGTCGAAGCGGGCCGTCGTGCCCGAGCCGCCGCCGGGTCTGCCCCCGGGGCGCGTGGTCCACGTCCCCGGGCACGGCGAGTTCTTCGTCCGTGAGGACGGGCCCGACGACCCCGACGCCCCGACCGTCGTGCTCCTGCACGGGTGGATGTTCAGCACTGACCTCACGTGGTTCGCCTGCTACGAGGAGCTGGCCCGGTCCGCCCGGGTGATCGCCGCCGACCACCGCGGGCACGGCCGTGGACCGCGACCCGCGGAGCCCTTCCGCCTCGCCGACGTGGCCGACGACGTGGCCGCACTCCTGCGCCACCTCGATGCCACGCCCGCGGTCGCCGTCGGCTACTCCATGGGCGGCACCATCGCCCAGCTGCTCTGGCAGCGCCACCCTGACGTCGTCCGGGGGCTGGTGCTCGCCGCGACCAGCGCGACGTTCCGTGAGGACGCCCGCGACCGGTGGACCTGGCGAGCCATGGGGGCCTTGCAGCTGATCCTGCGCGTCCTCCCGCGCGACGTCTTGGAGTGGGCGGCGTACTGGCAGGCCAGCAACCGGTCGCGCATGCGGATCTCGCGCCTCATCCATCCGGACACGCCCGCCCAGGTGGTCGACCTGCTGCCCTGGTTCACCGGCGAGCTGTCCCGCAACAGCGCGGAGGACGTCGCCGAGGCTGGACGGGAGATGGGGCGCTTCGACACCCGGGGCTGGCTCGGCAGCGTCGATGTCCCCACTGCGGTGCTCGTCCTCCTCCGGGACGGTCTCGTGCCCCCCGACCGCCAGCACGACCTGGCCGCCCGGATCCCGGGAGCCATCGTGCACGAGCTCCCCTTGGACCACGACGGGGTCGTCTCCCAGTCCGACGTCTTCCTGCCGGCCCTGGTCAAGGCGCTCCAAGAGGTCCTCGAGGGCTGACGGACCGATGGATGGCTTCCTCGACGCCTACGGTGTGCTCCAGGTGTCCCCCGACGCCACCCAGGCGGAGCTGAAGGCAGCGCACCGGGCGCTGGTGCGCCACCACCACCCCGACCGGGCCACGCCCGCCCAGCGTCCCGCCGCCGACCGGCTGCTGCGCGACATCAACGTCGCCTACGGCCTGGTCCGCGACCCGGACGCGCGCGCGCGCTACGACCAGGTGCGGCGGGTGCACACGGCGCGCCGGGCCGCCGAGCGGGCCCGGGGGGCCGTCGAGCTCGACGACGCCGCGCTGGCCGCGCGGTGGCAGGCCCTGTCGCAGGCCGCGGGCCGGTGGGCGGGCACGTGGCGGTCTCGCCGTGGCGGGGTCAGCTACCGCTCGGGACGCGCGCTCGGCCGCTGGCTCTCCTGAGCGATCGTCGCCGTACCTGCGCGATCACGTCTGGCACTGCGCACAGAAGTACGCGGTGAGCTTGCGGTCGATCCTGGCCCGCCTAATCGGCTGCCGGCAGCGCGCGCACGGTTCCCCGGTCCTGCCATAGACCTTCAGGTGGTCGCTGTAGTCCTCGTCGTCGAGGGGGTCGGGCGCCTCGCCGGAGGCGGCGTCGGAGGCGCCTTGCTTCACCGCCTCCTGGAGGACCTCGAAGATCGCCCGGTACAGGCGGCGGACCTCCTGGCTCGACAGCGTCTGCGAGGGCCGCGCTCCGGAGAGTCCGGCCGCCCACAGGATCTCGTCGGAGTAGACGTCGCCGAGCCCGACCATGAAGGACGGGTCCACGAGCAACCCCTTCAGCTTGGTCTTGCGCGCCTTCAGCTGCTGGTCGATCTCATGCCACGTGAAGACCTGCGCGAGCGGGTCGAGGCCCGTGGCCTGGAGCTCGGGGATGGTGTCCAGCTCGTCGGCGCCGATCACCCAGAGCTCTCCGTCCTTCCCGGCGTCGGAGTAGTGCAGCGCACCGCCGGTGGTGAAGGTCGCGACCACCTGGGTGTGGCGTGCGGGCTCCGCGGTCGCGGTCTCCCGGGAGATGGTCGCGTTCTCCCCGATGCGCACGACGAGCACCTTGCCCTCGTCGAGCTCCAGCAGCAGGTCGGTCCCCCGACGGTGGACCGCCTCGATCTTCCGACCCTCGAGCGTGCGCACGAACTCAGGGCGGTTGCGGTGGTGTCTGACGGTCGCGGCGGTCTTGACAGTGACGTCCTTGAAACGCTTGCCCACGACATCCTTCTCGAGATGCTTGCGGATCACCTCGACCTCGGGCAGCTGGGTCACCGACGTCCTCCGTCCTCTGGGCCGACCGTACGAATGCGGAACTGCCGGGGCCCGCGTGATGACCCCGTGTGACGACCTCGGTAGGTGTGATGGCCCCACCACCACCGGTGGGCTACGGAGACGATATCGCCAAACGCTCGATCAGCGTGACATATGCCTCCTCCGCGGCGCCTTGCTCGGCCTCTTTCTTGCTGCGTCCCCGCCCGCGTCCGAGCACGGCCCCCTCGATCTCCACCTCGGCGGTGAACCGCTTGGCGTGGTCGGGTCCCTCCTCGGCCAGCCGGTAGACCGGCAGTGCGGAGAGCTCGCTGGCGGTCAGCTCCTGCAACGAGGTCTTGAAGTCCAACGAGCCCTGCCAGGCCACGAGATGGTCGAGCAGGTCGGCGAACAACCGGTCCACCAGGCTCGTCGCCGCCTCCATGCCCCCCTCGAGGTAGACGGCCCCGATGAGCGACTCGATCGTGTCGGCCAGGATCGAGTCCTTGTCGCGTCCACCCGACTGCTCCTCCCCGTGCCCGAGTCGCACATGGGAGCCGAGATCGAGGTCACGGGCGATGCCGGCCAGCGCGCGGGTGTTGACCGCCGAGGACCGGATCTTCGCCAGCCGGCCCTCAGGCGCATCGGGCAGCAACCGGTACACCCGATGGGCGACCACCAGGCCGAGCACGGCGTCACCGAGGAACTCGAGTCGCTCGTAGGTCGGCAGGCCGCCCTCCTCGAACGCGAAGCTGCGGTGCGTGAGCGCCTGCTCCAGCAGCGAAGGGTCGGTGAAGACCACGGCCAGCTGGTCTTCGAGCGCCCCCAGGCCCGGCTCCCGGCTCACCGCGTCCCTGCCTCCCCTTGCCCGGACGTGCCGGCTGCGATGCGCTCGGCCGCCTCACCGACCGTCCGCAGCCCGACCAGCTCCTGGTCGGACAACCTTACCCGCTCGCCGCGCTCGCGCAGGTCGCGCTCCATGCCGTCCATCACCTCGACGAGGTCGAGGGAATCGGCGTGCAGGTCCTCGTCGAACCGCGAGGCGCTGGTCACGCTCGAGGGGTCGACCCCCATCACGCTCGCGGTCCGGGCGATCAGGAGCCGGAGCACCTCGCCCGACGCCGTCACGTCGGGTCCGCCAGGAGGTCGGCCAGGCGTTCCTCGATGCGCTGCGCCAGACCGGATCCGGCCACCTGTGCGGCCGTCCGCAGCGCAGCGGCGATCTCACGCTCCCGCGCCGCCCCGTGGGCGACCAGGACCGCGCCGTCCACCCCGAGCAGGATCGCCGCACCCGGGCCGGCGCCGGGATCGCGGTCAGGCATGACCGCCTCGACGGTCTTCAGGAACACATTGCCGGTGAAGCCGTCGGTGACCACGACGTCGACCACGCCGTCGTGCACCCCGCCGGGCTCGACGTTGCCGACGAACGCGGGCTCGCGGGTGAGCAGGTCGTGCGCTGTCCGGGTGAAGGCGTTGCCCTTGCCCGCCTCCGTGCCCACGTTCAGGAGCCCGACACGCGGCAGTGGGACGCCCCGGACCTGCGCGTAGGCCACCCCCATCCGGCTGTGGGCCACCAACGCCTCCGGTTGCGGGTCGGCACTGGCGCCGGCGTCCACGAGCACCACGCCCTGGGCACCGATGGGCAGCACGGCAGCCACGACGGGACGGCGGACACCGTGCAGGCGTCGCAGCGTCAGCAGGGCGGTGGCCAGGGTCGCTCCGGTCGAACCGGCCGACACCAGCGCCCCGGCCCGTCCCGCGGCGACCAGCTCGGCGGCGACGCGGATGCTGGCCCGCGGCTTGCCCCGGACACCGACCGCCGGATCCTCGTCGTTGCCGACGACGTCGCCCGCATCGACGATCTCCAGACCCCCGGGGTCGTCCGCGACCTCGAGCGCCCGGGCGACCTCACGTTCGCGGCCGACGAGCACGACCTGGACGCCGTACTCGTTCCGGGCGCGCAGCGCGCCGGCGACCAGCTCCGCGGGGGCGCGGTCACCGCCCATCGCGTCGAGGGCGATCACCGCGGCCGACACGCGATCTCTAGTCGACGTCGACGACCTGGCGGCCGGCGTAGTACCCGCACGTGGTGCAGACCGTGTGCGGTCGCATCGCGGCCTTGCACCGCGAGCACGTGGCGACAGTCGGGGGCGCGGTGCGCATCCACTGCGCCTTGCGGTGTCGGGTGCGTGAGCGGGACTTCTTGCGCTTCGGTACGGCCACGTGAATCGATTCCTTCCGTGTGCGCCGGTCAGGCGCCGGGCGGCAGTTGCAGCCCTTCGAGGGGGGCCCATCGGAGATCCCGCTCGTGGTCCGCGCAGTCGCAGACCGTGGCGTTGCGGTTCAGACCGCACGACGGGCAGAGACCCTGGCAGTCGGGACGGCAGAGCGGTCGATAGGGAGCGGCCGGCACGAGGGCGTCACGCAGCAGGGTTTCGAGATCGATGCTGCCATCCACGATCTCGTAGCCGGCTTCGATCGGTTCCTCGTCGCGGGGACCTGGTGCATCCGGGTCGGCGAAGAGCTCGGTGACCTCGGTACGCAGCGGCTGCTCGACGCCCTCGAGGCACCGCGCGCAGGACATGCGGGCGTCAGCTTCGACCCGGCCACGCAGGAGCAGCCCGTCGACCACGCTCTCGATCACCCCGGCCAGGCGCAGGGGGTCGTGGATCTCGACGAGCGTCAACGCCAGGTCGTCGGGCACGGCCATGGCAAGGTCGACCCGGCGGGAGGCGCCGGGCCGATCCAGCAGGTCGGTGACCGTGAGCACGAAGTCGTCGTTTCGAAGAGTCATGGTGAACGTGGGGGGAGGAGGCGCTGAGTCGAATGGTGCTCGCATCCGCCGCGACGGCGCTGGGACACCCGGGTACGTGGCCTGGCCGGCCACTGTAGCAGTGCTGGTGAGCTCAGGCCTCGTGGTCGTAGAACTGGCCCCCCGGGGCGGCACCGTACTCGTCCACCGCCTCGGTCAGGGCATCCGGTGCCTCGGCGGCCTCGACCTCGGCGAGCTCGTCGCTTGCCATCCGGCCGCGCAGCCGGTCACGGCCCTTCTCCACGGCCTTGAGCGTCTTGTGCAGGGTGATCTCGAACGTGGCGAGCTTGCCGTCGACGTAGTCCTCGGCCTCCAGCCGCAGCGTCGTCGCCGCTTCGCGAGCCTCCTCGAGGATGCGCTCGGCCTCGCGCCGGGCGGCACGCACCACCTCCTCCTCGCCGACGAGCCGGTCACGCTCGCGCACGGCGTCGCTCATGATCTGCTCGGACTCCCGCGACGCCTGGGCCAGCACCTCGTCGCGCTCCTTGATGATCCAGCGCGACTGGCGCAGCTCCTCGGGCAGGCCGGCCCGCAGCTCGGCGATCAGCTCGTCGAAGTCGCTGCGGTTGACCATGACCGACGACGACAGCGGCACGGGCCGCGCCTCGGCCAGGAGGTGCTCCATCTTCGATATGAGGGACTCGACGTCCACGTGGCACGTATCCTTTGTCGCCTGCTGTCGCTGTGCTGCGGGGCTAGTCGAGGGTGGCTTTGAGCCGCCGCACGACCACCGGGGGCACGAGGTCGGAGACGTCGCCGCCGAAGCGGGCCACCTGCTTCACGAGCGACGACGAAAGGAAAGAGTACACGGGGCTGCTGCTGAGGAAGAAGGTCTCCACCCCGCTGAGATGGTGGTTCATGTGGGCCATCCGCACCTCGTACTCGAAGTCGCCTGCCGCCCGCAGCCCCTTCACCACCACGCCGGCCCCCCGCTCGCGGCAGAAGTCCACGAGCAAGCCGTCGAAGGCGACGACCTCGACGTTGGCGAGGTGGGCCGTGCTCGCACGGAGGAGCTCGACCCGCACCTCGACGTCGAACAGCGGGTCCTTGCCGACATTGCGCAGGCACGCCACGACCAGGTGGTCGAAGCACGGTGCGGCGCGCTCGATGACATCAACGTGGCCGTTGGTCACGGGATCGAAGCTGCCCGGGCACACGGCGTTCACCGGCATGCCGCGACCCTACCGCCCGACCGAACGCAGGTACAGCAGCACGGTGTCCCCGTAGACCCGACGACGGGAGAGGACAAGGAACCGGGGTGGCTCGGCATCGCCGGTCGCGTCGCGACGGTCGCGCTCCAGGACCACCGTGGCGTCGGGCGCGAGCCCGCCGGCGTCCCGCAACGCGGTGGCCAGTGCGTACAGGTCCGGCGTGGGGTGCTCGTAGGGGGGGTCGAGCAGGACGATGTCGAAGGGGCCGCCCCCCGGATCCCTGACGTAGGCCGCGGCGTCGGTGCGCACCAGCGTCGCGCGCCCGTGCAGCCCCGTGCGGGTGAGGTTGCTCGCCACCACGGAGGCGGCCTTGCGGTCACGCTCCACCAGGACGGCCCGCGCAGCCCCCCGCGACAGCGCCTCGATCCCCAGGGCACCGGAACCGGCGAACAGGTCGAGCACGGTGGCGGCGGGCACGGCAGCGCCGAGGCTCGAGAAGAGCGCTTCGCGCACACGGTCGGCGGTCGGGCGGACCGCGGTCCCCGCGGGCACCTCGAGCCGGCGGCCACCGGCGCTCCCGGCGATCACCCTCATCCCGTCTCGAGCGCCGCGAGGCGCTCCTCACCGTAGCGGCGGGCGACCTCGTCGCGCAGCGCGGGGTGAGCGTGCAGCGCCCCGTCGGCCTCCACGAGCGCGCGGGCATCCTCGCGCGAGCGCGCGACCCACTCGACGTCGCGGGCGAGGCGCGCGAGCTTCAGGTCGGGCAGTCCGGACTGGCGGGTGTCGAAGAGACTGCCCTCGCCGCGCAGCTCCAGGTCGGTCTCGGCGAGGCGGAACCCGTCGGTGGTGTCCGCCAGGGCCTGCAGGCGCGGGTTGTCGTCGGGGACGCTCGAGAACAGCACGCAGTAGCTCTGCGCGGTGGCCCGCCCCACCCTGCCCCGCAGCTGGTGCAGCTGGCTGATGCCGAAGCGGTCGGCGTCCTCGATCACCATGATGGTCGCCTCGGGCACGTCGACGCCGACCTCGATGACGGTCGTCGCCACCAGGACCTGCACGTCGCCGTGGCGAAAGGCCTCCATGGTGCGGTCCCGCTCGGCGGCCGGCAGGCGGCCGTGCACGAGGCCGACCGCCAGGTCGGGGAAGACCTCGGTGGTCAGGTGGGCGACCATCGCCTCGGCGGACGCGACCGAGCGGTCCCCGCCCCCGGGCAGCTCCACGCGCAGGGCGTCGGAGTCCTGGACCAGCGGGCAGACCACGTAGGCGCGCTCGCCGGCCGCCACGCGGGCCCGGATGTAGTCGTGCAATCGGGCTCGCCGGGGCGAGTCCGAGGCGATCACCTCGGTGCGGATGGGCTGGCGACCGGGCGGCAGCTCGTCGAGCACGGTGACGTCCAGGTCGCCGTACAGCGTCAACGCGAGGGAGCGGGGGATGGGCGTGGCCGTCATGACGAGGACGTCGGGGGCCCGTCCCGCAGCCGCCTTGGCGCCCTTGTCCCGCAGCCTGGTGCGGTGCTCGACCCCGAACCGGTGCTGCTCGTCGACGATCACCACACCGAGGTGGTCGAAGGTGACGCGCTCCTCGAGCAGCGCGTGCGTGCCGATCACGAGGTGCACGTCCCCGACCGCCAGCTCGGCGAGCAGGCCCCGCAGGCGCGTGGAGCCGGTGGCCCCGGTGAGCAGCTCCAGGCGCGGCCCGCCCACGGCGTTCACGCCGAGGGGCGCGAGCAGCGCGGAGAACGTACGCAGGTGCTGCTCGGCCAGGACCTCCGTGGGCGCCATCAGCACGGCCTGCCGGCCGTTGTCGACCGCCGCGAGCATCGCCCACGCGCCGACCAGCGTCTTGCCCGATCCGACGTCGCCCTGGAGCAGCCGGTGCATGGGCTTCGGCCGGGCCAGGTCCGCGGCGAGCTCGGCGAACGCCCGGCGCTGCGCCGCCGTGGGCGCGAAGGGCAGCGCGTCGAGCAGCGCCTGGCCCAGCCCGGCGGGCCGCGGGTCGTTGTCCATGCCGTCCGCGCCGGACTCCAGGCGCTGGCGCCGCTGCTGCAGGCCGATCTGCAGGGTCAGCAGCTCGTCGTACACCAGCCGGGTCCGGGCGGGGGCCACCGCGTCGAGGTGCGGCGGCCGGTGGATGGTGCGCAGGGCGGTGTCCAGGTCGACGAGGTCCCGTCCTTCGCGGAGCCCCCGGGGCAGATGGTCGGCCAGGGGTGGGAGCCGGTCCAGCGCTGCCGCCACATGACGGGCGATGCGGGGACTGGGCATCGCCTCGGTCGCCGGATAGGTGACGTGGACCGGCTCGGGCTCGTCCGCCTGCTCGTCGGCGTCCTCGGCCAGCACCTCCAGCTTGGGGTTCTTGAGCTGCAGCTGGTCGCGGAAGCGCTCGAGTGTGCCGCTGACCGCGACACGGGCGCCCTTGGGGGTCTGGCGCACCCGCCACTCCTGGTTGAAGAAAGGCGCTTCGACGCGGCCGCCGTGCTCGTCGACGACGACCGCCTTGGCGATCGTCATGCGCCGCTTGCGCGGGCGGACGACGTTCCACCGCAGGATCGTCCCCACGATGGTGACGGCCTGGCCGACGGCGGCGTCGCCCAACGCCACCCGCACGCCGATCTCGCGGTACTTGTCCTGGTGGGGATAGTGCTCCAGAAGGTCGCGCACGGTCGTCACCCCGAAGGCGCTGCGCAGCGTGGCGGCCGCACGGCCGCTCACTCCCGGCACCTCGGTCACGTCGGCGGCGAGCCACTCCTGCGCGTCCATGGGCGGTGCGCAGTGTAGGGCTCCGCTGGCCCCCCCCTGCGCCAGGCGCTACCGTGGTCCTCCTTCCGTCCATCCCCCCGACCCACCCCGCGACCCCAGGGTCCGGCCTTCGAGGTGCGCAACCATGGCTGCCGTCTGCGAGATCTGCGACAAGAAGCCCAACTTCAACTTCCAGGTGAGCTTCTCCCACCGCCGGTCGAAGCGGCAGTGGTCGCCCAACGTGCAGCGCATCCGCATCTGGGACGGCAGGTCCACGCGCCGGGCCGACGTCTGCACGTCCTGCATGAAAGCCGGCAAGGTCACCCGCCCGCCGCAGCGCACCGCCCCGTCGTAGCCCGCACGGCCTACCGGCGACGCCAACCGTGGTCGACGGGGCCGATGCCCCGTCCCAGGGCCAACCCGCCGGCGATGGCCCCGGTGACGTAGTCCTTGGCCGCCCGGACCGCGTCCACGACCCCGACGCCGAGGGCGCGATGCGCCGCGATCGCCGCCGCCAGGGTGCAGCCCGTGCCATGCGTGTGCATCGTGTCGAGGCGTCGCCCGGTGATGGTGATGGCGGTGTCACCGTCGAACAGCAGGTCCGCCGCGTCCGGGTTGTCCTGCAGGTGACCGCCCTTGACGAGCACCCACCCGGGACCGAGCGCCTTGACCGCCTCGGCCCCGGCCTGCAGGTCGGCGACCTCGCGGACCTCCACCCCCGTCAGCAGCGCCACCTCACCGGTGTTTGGCGTGACGATCTCTGCCAGCGGCAGGATCTCGGTCCGCAGCGCCTCGATCGCGTCGTGGCGGAGCAGCGGGTCACCGTGCTTGGACGCGCACACCGGGTCGACGACCAGGCGTGTCACGCTGTGGTCGCGCACCGCCTGGGCGACGGTGCGCACGATGGCGTCGGTGGCCAGCATGCCCGTCTTGGCCGCCGACGCGCCGATGTCGCCGAGCACCGCGTCCAGCTGGGCGCGCACGAACTCGGGTGGCACCTCGTGCACCCCGTGCACCCCGAGGGTGTTCTGGACGGTCAGGGCGGTCAGCACGCTGGTGCCGTACACGCCGAGCTCGGCGAAGGTCTTGAGGTCGGCCTGGATGCCGGCGCCGCCGCCGGAGTCCGAGCCGGCGATGGTCAGCGCGGTCGGGATGGTCACGGGTGGTCCTCCGCTGTGGGGTCGTGGCTGCGGTCGTGGTCGTAGCCCAGGGTGGTGATGTCGCGGTCGTGGCCGTCGTGGGTGAGCACGACGCCCGCGCCCGCGGTGACCTCGCCCACGACGGCCGCGGGGACGCCATCGGCGGCGCCGGCCTCGGCGGCGACCGCGTGGGCCGCCTCGGGGGCCACCGTGGCGACGAGCGCGAAGTCCTCCCCGCCCCCGGCGACGACCTCGACGAGGTCGGCCCCGACCGCCGTGGCGGCGGCCCGGACACCGGGGGCGACCGGCAGGTCACGCCACCGGACGGTGGCGCGCACCCCCGAGGCGGCGCACACATGCCCGAGGTCGGCCCCCAGCCCGTCGGAGACGTCGATGAGCGCGGTCGCGCCCCGTGCTTGCAGGACCTGCCCGGCCGCGGCCAGTGCGACGGGGCGCCGGTGCGCGGCGAGCAGGTCGGGGTCGGGCGTGATGCCCGCGGCAACCTGGGCCAGCGCGGCCGAGGCCGCCCCGAGCGCGCCGACCACGAGCACGGCGTCGCCCGGTCGCGCCCCGGACCGTGGCACCGCCGCGGCTGGGTCGACCTCGCCGATGGCGGTCACCGAGACCATCAGCTGCCCGGCCCGCGCCGTGTCGCCACCGACCAGACGCACCCCCCAGCGGTCGCACGCGGCACGCATGCCCCGGTAGAGCGACTCCACGTGGTCGTGCGGCAGTCCGGCAGGCCGGCAGAGCCCCACGACCGCCGCCCGGGGGCGTGCGCCCATGGCCGCGAGGTCACTGACGTTCACGGCCACGGCCTTCCACCCGATGTCGGCCCAGCTCGACAGCTCATGGGTGAAGTGCACCCCCTCCACCAGCACGTCGACGGTCACCACGATGCCGCGCTGCGTGGCCAGGATCACCGCCGCGTCGTCGCCGTGCCCGATGGCGATGCCCTCGCCCGCACCGTCGAGCATGGCGCCGAGGCGCGCGAGGCCGTGGAACTCGCCGATGGGCATCGCCCGAGTATCTCACCCGCCCGCTAGCCTTCCCCACCACGGCGGGCCGCTGGCGCGGCTCCGCATCCGACCGTGGTTCCCGGTGCGGCAAGGAGACGATGTGGCGGTCCTGAACACCATCGAGCTCGAGGGGGTGTCCGCCGAGAGCTGGCGGGACGCCGCGGCCGAGGCGCTGGCCGAGGCGGCGAGGACCCTGCGCGGCATCCGCCGGATGGACATCCTCGCCACGAGCGCCGTGGTCGAGGAGGGCGCCATCACCGAGTACCGCACCCAGGTGCGCCTGGTGTTCGAGGTCGAGGGCTCCCGCTGAGCCGAGCCGCCCGCAGCCGCCCCGTCCTCGTCGACCGGCGTCGCCTACGATGCCCGCACCAGCCGCACGCAAAGGACGACACATGGTCTCCGCCTACATTCTCATCCTGACCGAGGTCGGCAAGGCGGCGCAGGTCGCGCAGGCCGTCGCGGAGATCCCCGGCGTCGAGGCGGCCGAGGACGTCACGGGTCCCTACGACGTGATCGTCCGGGCCAAGGCCAACGACGTCGACGAGCTGGGACGCCTGGTCGTCGCCAGGATCCAGGCGATCGACGGCATCGACCGGACCCTCACCTGCCCGATCGTGCACCTCTGACCGGCCGCGGCCACCGCCGCTCAGGGCGCGTAGTGGCCGTCCGAGCGAGCGGCTTCCAGCGCGAGGTCGAGCAGCCGGGCGACCAGCTGGGGATACGCGGTCCCGGCCGCTGCCCAGACCGCGGGGTACATGGACGTGGGCGTGAACCCCGGGATGGTGTTGATCTCGTTCAGGTAGACTTGGCCGCTGCCCTGCACGTAGAAGAAGTCGACGCGCCCCATCCCACGGGCCCCGATCGCCAGGTACGCCTGTCGGGCGTACGCCATGCAGGTGCGGCTCACCTCCGGTGGCACGTCCGCAGGACAGCGCAGCTCGACGTCGTCGATGTACTTGGCCGTGAAGTCGTAGAACTCGCGCTCGGTGATGACCTCGCCAGGTGGTGTGACCTCGATCTCGGCGTTGCCGAGCACCCCGCACTCGAGCTCGCGCACGGTGGACAGGGCCTGCTCGATGATGGCCACGCGGTCGTACGCGAACGCCTCGCCGATGCCCTCGGTGAGCTGGTTGCGACCGGTGCACCGGCGGATCCCGATGGACGAGCCCTGACGGGCGGGCTTGGTGAAGACGGGGTAGGCGAGATCCTCCTCGACACTGCACAGCACCGCTTCCGCATCGTGCTCCCAGACGGCCCGGCGGACCGACCGGTACGGCACCTGGGGGAGCCCACGTGCGGTGAACACGTCCTTCATCTGGCGCTTGTCGATCCCCACCGCACTGGCCGCCACGCCCGCGCCGACGTAGGGCACGCCGTAGCTGGCCAGCAACCCCTGCACGGTCCCGTCCTCGCCGTGGGCGCCGTGCAGCACCGGGAAGCACACGTCCACGGGACCGATCTCCTCACCGGCGAACCCATCGGGGAAGCACACCAACCGGGGCCCCTTGCGGGTCGGCACGAGCGCCACGGTCTCCCCGTCGTCGGCCACCGACGGCAGCGCCCCATCAGGGGCGTCGGGCACGCCGTCGACCAGCGTCCATCGCCCGTCGCGGGTGATGCCGACCGTGGTGACCAGGTAGCGGCGCCGGTCGAGCGCCTCGAGCACCGACTGCGCCGACAGGCACGACACCTCGTGCTCCTGGGAGCGCCCGCCGAAGAGCACCAGCACCCGGGTCAGCTCGCTCATGGCCTGCCCAGCCCGTGGAGCTCGGCCTTGGGCGCGCGTCCCATCAGCGCCTGCACCATGTCACCCACGTCCATGCCCTCGTGGACCACCTTGACGACATGCTCCACGATGGGCATCTCGACGCCGTGCTCGCGGGCGATCTGGGCGATGGCCTTCGAGGACTTCACGCCCTCGGCCACCATGTTCATGTCGGCGATGATGTCCTCGATGGAGCCGCCACGCCCCAGGGCCTCCCCCACGTGCCGGTTGCGCGACTGGGGGCTCATACAGGTCGCGACCAGATCACCCATGCCCGCCAGGCCGGAGAAGGTCAGGGGGTTGCCCCCGTAGGCGACACCCAGTCGGGTCATCTCGGCCAGACCTCGGGTCACGAGCATGGCCTTGGTGTTGTCGCCGAAGCCCATGCCGTCGGCCATGCCGGCTGCCAGCGCCAACGGGTTCTTGACCGCCCCCCCGATCTCCACGCCCACCAGGTCCGGGTTGGTGTACACCCGGAAGTAGTCGGTGTGGCTCATCGCCTGCACCTGGCGGACGACGGTGGGCTCGACGCCGGCTGCGACGGTCGCGCTCGGCAGTCGACGGGCGCACTCCTTCGCCAGGTTGGGGCCGCTCAGCACGACGACGCGCTCGATCGGCAGGTCGAAGGACTCGCGGATCACCTGGCTCGCCCGCTGACGGCTGCCGAGCTCGATGCCCTTGATCAGGCTGAGGTAGATGGCGTCGGTGCGCGCCAGGCCAGACCAGGCGTTCAGCCCCTCCCGCAACGCATGGCTCGGCATGGCCATCACGACCATCTCCGCCCCGGCCAGCGCCTCCTCCGGGTCCGCGGTCGCCCGGAGTCGCGCCGGGAGCTCGATCTCACCGAGGTAGCTGGTGTTGCGGTGCTCCGCCGCGACCTCGTCGGCGACGTCCTGGCGCCGTGCCCACAGGACGACGTCCCCGCCGGCGTCGCAGCACACCATGGCGAACGCCGTCCCCCACGACCCGGCACCCATCACCGCGATCCTGCCCACCTGCGTGTCCTTCCGGGCTCGGCTGGGACGCAGTGTAGCGGTGCGGGGGATACCCTCCTCGCCATGTCGTCCAGCCCGGCGGACACGGCTGTCGCGGTCGTGCCGCTGAAGGCCTTGAGCCGCGCGAAGGGCCGGTTGGCCGGTCACCTCCCCGCGCGCGACCGCCGGGAGCTGGTGGCGTGGATGTTCGCCCGGGTGATCGCCGCCTGTCGCGGGGCGTCGGGCGTGGGTGCGGTGCTGGTGGTCGCCGGCGACGACGCTGCTGCGGACCTGGCCCGGGGGCTGGCGGTGCCGGTCGTGGTGGAGCGCAAGCCGGGGCTGGCCGCCGCCATGGCCGCGGCCGACGACGCGACCGCAGCGGCCACCGCCAGCCTCGTGGTCGCCGCCGACCTGCCATTCGCGGGTGCCGATGACCTCGACCTGGTCTGCCGCGCGGGTCGGCGTGGACCCTGCGTGGTCGTTGCCCCCACCCGCGACGGCGGCACCGCCGCGCTGCTGCGGCGGCCGGCGGGGGTGATCGTCCCCGCCTACGGACCCAGCTCGGCGACGGCGCACCTCGCGGCTGCCGCCGCCGCGGGAGCACGGGGGGTGCGCCTCGTCGTGCCCGCGCTGGCCTTCGACGTCGACACCGCCGAGCACCTGCGGGCGCTGCACCCCCGGGATCTCGGGGCGACCTGGACCGACGGATTGTCAGCGGGGTGATCCGCCGCGTACCCTTCTCCACGGTCATTCTCGAACGAGGGAGCCACGGCATGCCGCAGGGCACGGTGAAGCACTTCGATGTGGAGACCAGCACCGGGACGGTGCTCCTCGACAACCAGGACGAGCTGCCCATCGACGCGGAGACGTTCGCCGCGTCGGGACTCATGGAGCTGCGCCTGGGCCAGCGGGTCCGCTTCAAGCTCGAGAGCGACGAAGGCCGCGAGCGGGTCCGCGGGCTGAACATCGTGAGCTTGTAGGGCCACGCCCCCGGGTGGACCGCCGGTCCCGGGGGTCGGGGATCGGGGGTCGGGTCCGGCCCCGGCCGGCGGGGCGCCGCTCCGACCGATGCTCGCCCGGGGACTAGCCCGAGTTTCCTGGATAGCCGTGCGCTGATTGGTGTTTGTGCTGGTCAGCG